>DASZXF010000420.1:0-2562 GCA_035546055.1 Ktedonobacteraceae bacterium | reverse complement strand
CAGGATGTGGTGGCCTATGCGCATTATGATCCCAGCGGGCACCTGGTCTTTGAGAGTAACTCGTACTTTGTCCCCGCGTATACCGGGGCACCTGGCGCCTCGGCCTTTGCCGCCCCGGATGCGAATCAGGTGGGCACCAGTACGGTCTACGATGGGCTGGAGCGCACGAAAAGCGTCACCGATCCCAATTCGCAGACAACCACGACGGCCTTCAGTATCCTCTGTAACGTGCCGGGGACCAGCGACACTGGCTGCTATGAGCAGGCCACGATTGTGGATGCCAATCAGCATCAGCGCGCGACCCTGACCAACAGTACCGGGCAGGTGAGCTACGATCTGCGGTACACCGGGACGGGTCCGTATACGCTTTCCGCCCGGACCAGCTATCAGTACGATACGGCGGGCAATCTGGTCTCCATCCTGCATCCTGATGGGACGACGACCACGACCTTCAGCTTTGACGCCGCAGGACACAAAACCAGCCAGACCGATCCCGATCTGGGGACCACCAGCTATCAGTACGATGCCAATGGCAATCTGACCCGGACGGTGGATGCCCGGGGCAGTGCTGGCACCATCTACGCGGGCTATGATGGCCTCAACCGCTTACTCTGGCGCGGCACGACCAACAGCCCTTCCGGTGCTCAGGCCAGCTATACCTACGATAGCACGGCCAATGGCAATGTCGGCGCAGGTCGCAAAACGGGGGAAACCTTTACCGGTCCCGGTGGACTCACCGGCTCGTATGCCTACACCTACGACGCGCGCGGCCAGCAGACCCTCCTCACGGTGACGGTCAACAGCCAGAGCTATACCTTGCAGAAGAGCTACGACGACGCCGGGCATGTGCTCAGCGAGATCTATCCCACCGGGGAAACGGTCAACGTGGGCTACACGCAGGGCTGGCTCACCCAGGTCTCCGCAACCAGCGGGAGCACCACCAACACGCTGGCCGGGCAGATCCAGTACAGTGGTACGGCGGGTGCCGCCTCCAAGATCACCAGCATGCAACTGGACAATGGGGTGTACACCTATAGCGCCAGTTACGACGCCACGAAGCGACTGACCTCGGAACAGATCGCGCAGACCAGCGGGGGGACGGTGCTCTTCAGCAGCCAGCCTGAGTATGACGCCGTGGGCAACGTCACCAGCGTCCAGACCACTCTGGCGGGAGCGACCGACAATCAGCAGTTCTGTTACAACGAGCAGAACCAGCTCACCTGGGCTGGCGCAACAGGCACGCCGCCCTGCGGTCCGCTCAGCGCGGGCAGCCTGACAGCGGCGCAGTACCAGCAGAGCTATACCTACGATCTCAATGGACGCCTGACCACCGGTCCGCTGGGCACCTATACCTATGGCGATAGCAACCATCTGCATGGCGTGACCAGTACCAGCAGCGGCTACAGCGCCAGCTACGACGCTGCCGGCAATATGGTCTGCCGCGCGCCCGGCAGTACCACCACCTGTAGCGGTTCCTCGCCCAGCGGGCAACAGCTCGGCTATGATGCCGCAGGCCGCCTTGCCACCTGGGGCGATCAGCCCACGCCCACCAGAACGGTGAGCTACCTCTATGATGGAGAGGGCAACCGCGTGGCCATGCAGGTCTCGGACTCCGGGAATATCACGACCACGGCCTATATCGATACCGTCGAGGAGGTGCAGACCAGCAGCAGCGCAACGCAGACCACCACCTCCTACTTCGCGGGGGATCAGCGCATCGCCGAAGCCGTCAATGGGGTCTTCTCCTACCTGGGCAGTGATCGGCTGGGGAGTCCAGTCATCGCGCTGAGTAGCACCGGCGCCGTCATCGCCACGCAACTCTACAGTCCCTATGGCTCCAGTCGCTACAAGAGCGGAACCATGCCGGGCAGCATCGGCTTCACTGGCCAGCACGCCGATGATCCCACCGGGCTGGATTACTTCGTCTCGCGCTACTACGATCCGAGTCTGGGCGCCTTCATCAGTCCCGACAGCGCCTTGCCAGCCAATGGCTACAACCCCTGGGGGCTCTCGCGCTACACCTATGTGCAGGGCAATCCCGAAACCGCGACCGATCCTGATGGACACTGCTGGCCGTTGTGTACCATGATCATCGGAGCCGTGGTGGGCGCCGTCGTGGGAGCAGCAGTCAGTGTGGGCACCCAGGCCGTCTCTGGGAGTTGCTGCAACTGGGGAGAGGTCGGCAAACAGGCGGCTGTCTGCGCCGTCTCCGGTGCCATCAGCGGTCTGGCCGGTCCTGAAGCCGGACTGGCCGTCCATGCCGCCATCGGTGCTGCGTCTGGGGCAGCCGGGCAGATGGTCAGCAACCTCATCGATCATAAGCCCATTGGCGACGGGGTGCTGGAAGCTGCCGCTATCGGAGGTCTCACTGGTGTGGCCGCCGAAGGAGCAGGGGCTGTGCTCAAAAAGGCAGTCAGTGCCGCCAAGGAAGCCTTTGGCACGGCAGCCGAAGATGCCGAGAAAGGGCTCGCGAACGCCGCCGAGGCGTGTGGGCTTTCCTTCAGCGCGGATACGCTCGTCGCGACCTCCAATGGCGAACAACCCATTGGTTCTTTGCATGTG
>DASZXF010000419.1:0-2952 GCA_035546055.1 Ktedonobacteraceae bacterium | reverse complement strand
TTCGCCATGACCGTGCAATAACGTATGACGGGCGAAACGGGGGAGCAGAAGAAACTCAGCTTTTTCTGCTCACCCGTTTCGCCTGTAATGCTTTATTAGATGCGTGGATAGGGAGGAGAAAAAGCCGGACCAAAATAGCTGGCTGGCTGGTCGTTACATCAATGACTACGACGGCGTAAGCCAAGAGAGCGGAGAAATCGCCTACGACCACATCCCCTGGCAGGCCATGAACTATCAGCAGGTGCGCTCGCAGTTCGGCGTTGTCATGCAGGATGCCAGCATTCTCAGCGGCTCCATCCGCCAGAACAATGCCTTCAACAATCCCTCCATGAGCGTTGATGACCCGATCAACGCGGCCCGGCTTGCCGCCTTGCACGAAGACATCATGCATATGCCCATGGAAGATGAAACTTCCTCCCTTGACAGGCGTTTCCTTTCCCTGTTATACTCGCAAAAACGTTTTTCAAAAACGTTTTTCTGGTTGGATACAGGAAGATTGGAGGTATGGCATCCATGCGACGTAAGGCCGTGACTATTCGCGAGGTGGCGCAGCGCGCTCAGGTTTCTGTCAGTACGGTTTCGCAGGTGGTAAATGGGAATCCGCGTTATGTCGGGGCGGACAAGCGTGAGCGGGTGTTGCAGGCTGTGCAGGAACTCCAGTATCGTCCTAACGCGATTGCCCGTAGTATGGTGAAGCAGCGCACCGGCACAATTGGCATGATTTTTACTTCAGTGCTGGACAATCTCTTTATTCGCATTGTTGAAAGCGTGCAGGAGACGCTGGGCGCGCAGGGATATACCATCTTCCTGGCCAATACGCCGGATATCGCGAGTGAGCTACAGGCTATCGAGGCTTTGCAGGCCCGGCAGGTTGATGGCTTTATTTTCATGTCCACGACTTCGGTTTCTGAATCGGCTCATCTCCTGCGTTTGCAGGAGGCCGGGGTGCCGCTGGTGGTGATTAATCGCCACCTGGAAGCGGACTGCGATCTGAACCAGATCCAGCTCAATGATAAAGAGGCTGGCTATCTGGCGACGCGCCATCTGCTCGACCTTGGCCACCGGTCGATTGCCCTGATCGGCGGTCCCCGTCCTGGCAGTGTGCCTTACTGGTACAGCGCGGCTGATCGCCAGGAGGGCTGGGAGCGAGCGCTGGCCGAGGAGGGCATAACGGCTTCGCCTGACTGGCTGTTTGATGGTCAGTATACCTTCGAGGGGGGATACGCGGCGGCGATGCAGATGCTCAGGCAGGCGGGGTCCAGAAGTCGGCTGCCGGGCGCGCTTTTTGTGGCCAGCGATGCGATGACCGTAGGCGCTCTGCGTGCGCTCCACTATGCCGGACTGCGCGTGCCGCAGGATATCGCGCTGATCAGCATCGGGGATACGGCCTACGCGCCGCATATGACGCCGGCGCTGACCACGCTGGCTCATCCACTGACCGAGGCGGGCCAGATCGCCGCGCGCATCCTGCTGGAACAGATGGCGTCCAGTGAAACGCTGCCGACGCGGCGCCTCACGCTCAGCTTTGAGCTACGCGTGCGCGAGTCCTGCGGCTCACGTCCGCTCCCAGAACGGCCTGTGTTCTACTAATGGAAGAAAGACGGAAAAGCATGAAATTGACATATACCTCGCTGGCCTGTCCCGGCTGGACAATCGAGGAGGCGGTGAGCGCGGCTGAGCGCTATGGCTATGCCGCGATTGAGTGGCGCCTGGCGGATGGCGCGCTGATTGAGCCTGATGCACCCGCTGAACTGCGGCGGCGTCTGCGGGAGGTACCCGCCGCGCATGGCATCGAAGTGGCCTGCCTGGATTCTTCGTGCAAGGTGGTTCAGGCTACGCCGGAAGACCGGGCGGCCACTGTCGCGGCGGGTCAGCTGATGCTCGACCTGGCGGCGGAGATCGGCGCGCCTTTCCTGCGCGTGTTCGGCGGAGAATTGCCGGCCAGTACCACGCGCGCGGCTCTCCTGGCTCCCACTGCCGAGGTGCTGCACGCTCTGGGCGACTATGGCGCGGCTCGCGGGGTGACAGTGGTGCTGGAGACGCATGACGCCTGGACCAACAGCCGGGATGTGCTGGCGCTGTTGCAGGCGGCTCAGACTCCCGGCTGCAAGGTGCTGTGGGATACCCACCATACCTACCGCTTCGGTGAGACTCCCGCGCAAACGCAGGCGCTCCTGGGCGAGACCATCGCCTATGCTCATATCAAGGATAGTCGTCTGCACGCCGATGATCCCCACGCCTGGACTTACTGCCTGCTCGGCGAGGGCGATGTGCCGCTGCCCGCCATCCGCGATGCCCTGCGCCAGCAACAGTACACCGGCTACCTGTCGCTCGAATGGGAAAAGAAATGGCATCCCGAAATCGCTGAGCCGGAGATTGCTCTGCCACAGGCCGCCGCCTATTTACGCGCTCTGCTGGCCTGAGCACCCACCACAGGCAACACCTGTATATTCATCTTTCTCGCTTGACCATCCATCTTAGGGTGTGCTAATATCCGAGTTGCTAAATAAGATATTAGGGCACCCTAATGTGTGAAACAGAAAAGCGAGATGAGAGAAGTATGCCATGAGTCATCCCAAAAGAGATCCCGTTGGGAAAGTCGTGGTTGACTCCTCAGCGCCTGCGGCGCTGCGCAAGGGTTGGAGATGGTGGCAGGTTGGGCCGGGCCCAACCTGCCACCATCTCCAACCCTTGCGAAGCGCCGCAGGCGCTGAGAAGTCAACCACGACTTTCCCAACGGTACCAAATTGGAGATGACTCATATCATCCTTTCCCTTGGAGTGGGAAGGGGAAACGCGCCCTCGGGCGCTGGAAAAAGTGGGGATGACTGATATGTCTTTTAGGGGGATGGCTTGCAGCGAACGAAACAACCCTCTTATACTATGAGGCGGTGGAGATTCAATCAAATCTGAGATCTGCCGGATGAAAAACGGGCAGGGTAATAGAAAAAGC
>DASZXF010000418.1:0-2488 GCA_035546055.1 Ktedonobacteraceae bacterium | reverse complement strand
AGGGCCAGGACGGTGCAGCGGGTGACTGCCTGCACCGTGTAAGGCCAGGTGCCGGTCAGCAGCGAGGGAGAGCCGAAATGCTCACCATCCGCCAGCACCTCCAGCACCGTTTGATCGCCATACTTTCCCAGGCCCAGCCTGTTCGCC
This sequence comes from Ktedonobacteraceae bacterium, assembly GCA_035546055.1. GTDB lineage: Bacteria > Chloroflexota > Ktedonobacteria > Ktedonobacterales > Ktedonobacteraceae > Paraktedonobacter. The sequence continues at coordinate 2,341 of DASZXF010000418.1, read as the reverse complement.
TTGCCATAGGCCAGCAGATAGATGCGGTCGGCGGGCTGGTTGGCCTGGGCAATCACCTCTCCCGGCTCGAACTCCTGCTGCACAAAGCGATCAGCCAGAGCGTTGAGGATATCCGCGTCCTCAAAGCCCTGCAGCCAGGGCAACTCCGCCAGTTCAGCCGGAACCACACGCACCGCGCTTCCATTGGAGGTAAAGGTCAGCAGACCATCCCCCAGGACATAGCTCAAGCGGCGGTTGACCCGGTAGGTGCCGCCGGAGACCTGTACCCAGGGCAGCATACGCAATAGCCAGCGAGAGGTGATCTCCTGCATCTGGGGCACTGACTTGGTAGTGGTGGTCAACGCGCGCGCGGCGGCGATGTCCAGGCTCATCTGCTCTTTCAATTCTTCTGCCATGACGTACCTGCTTTCTCTTGCCAATCCATGAAGGCTGATCGTTTTGCCCCGCTTGCCTGAAGCTCGCTCATTTCAGGACGCGGCCCGGAGGAGGCGCGGATTTGCGCGGAGGATGTTCCCAGGCCCGTCGGGCCAGCGAAGGGCTTTTTGCTCCGGGCCGCTGGATCTGCGAAGCCTGGATAGCGCTGGCACATCTCATGCCATCTCAAAATGCCGGCCATCCAGTCCTGAAACGATGTGACATACTGGTTCAGCCGGCTGCGCTGGTGGGCATTGAGCTTGAAATCATCGCTCAAAGCGGGCAATTCGAGCGTGACAATGCGCTGGAACTGGCGCAGGCGGGCGGCCATCAGGTCATTCACCATGTCAAGGGCGCGTTGGGCGCCACAATTGAGGAACTTCTGAATGACCAGGACGCAGTTGTGCATTTCGCCCTCAAACTCAATCTCCTTGCGATAGGAAAAGAGGTCGTTCGTTAAGGTACCGTGGTCGCAGGCGCTATTGACAAGATTGACCAGCGGGCGGCTGCTATATATCTCAGCCGGGAGATCGTCGCCGAGTCCTATGTGGGCAAGGCTTCTGGTCATATCGGAGCCGAAGGTTTTCCGGCGCATTTCGATGTAGTCCACCGGATCAGGCACCCGGTTTTGGATCTGGTTGGCCAGTTCCCACAGCCAGCTCCCGGTCATCTCCTGAATGCTCTCGCGGAACAGACGCCGCGCCTCCAGAGACATCGGCGCGGCGGTGCGCAGCCACAGATCCGCCAGTCCCATCTCCAGGGGATTGAGCGGCGGCGGGCTGGCCGAGCAGTCTACTGGCAAAAAGAGCCACAGGCGCTCGCGCTGTAGCTTCGCCCCTGCGAAGTCGCGGGTCCGGCCAAAGACTTTGGGGAAAAAGTCATCGCCATAGGTACCCCAGGTAAGCCATTGCGAGCTGATATCGAGCTGCGGACTGGAGGCATCGGGATGGATCATGGCGGCGCAGAGGGCAAAATCGTAGCCAATCAGTTGTTCTTCGTTCCAGATAGCCAGAGCGGGAAAGCCGGGCAGCGAGTCCAGCATATGCATCCTGGCGGCCCATTGCAGGGTATGCTGGCGAGCCGAGGCCAGGTACGGACTTGTGCGCGTGGGAAACGGCATCGCGATCCGGGGCATGGTCAGCGGTCCCACTGGCTGAAATGGCATATGGGTGTAACTTCTTGAGCGCAGTCCGTAAGCGCTGCCGGCGAGGCCGAGCCGGGCCGCTGCGGTGCCGAGGCCCGTGGGTCCGTTGAAGAGGCTCATGCCGCCAGGCGCCTGGCTGGCCCCGGCGTTCATGTAGCGGCTGGAACGCATATGCCATTCGTGGCCGCCAGACTGCCAGTCCTGCAAACCGCGCACATAGGTCAAAACCTGTAGTCGTTCCCCCAGGTCCAGGCGGTATTCTTCAAAGAGAAGCGGCAATTCGGTCAGGACCGTGTTCTCGAACTGATATAAGCGCGAGGTCAGGATATCATTGACAATATTGGCGGCTTCCTGCGGAGCGACCTCAAGGAACCGCTCCATGACCAGCACTCCGTTATTCAGTTCTCCTTCGCTTTCAGTCTCTCTTTGATAAGAAAAGATATCGTTGCGCAGATGTACACCATCGGCAAACGTATCTTTGAGTACCCGCATGGGACGGGTAGCGGCAATGCGCGCCGGAACCTCGACCGCGACAGCGTGCTCAACCAGATCGGCTGACCAGGGTGCGCCGCCTACTTTCCGCCGCATCTCGATGTACTCAAGCGGATTGGGAACCCGGCTGTCGCTGATATTCGCGAGCTCCCAGGTCGATTCGGCCAGCAGATTCCAGGAGCTTTCAAAGAAGCGTTGGCGCCAGGCGGCGGATTTGGACGGCACAGTGCGAGACCACAGATCAAGCAGGCCGCGCTCGACGGCATTCGTCGCTGCGGGAGGCGTAGCGCC
>DASZXF010000417.1:0-4923 GCA_035546055.1 Ktedonobacteraceae bacterium | reverse complement strand
CGTCTGAAGATGCCAGATGCGGCGCGTGAAGCTCTCCCACAGCGGCCAGAAAAGTAAAAGTCCGTGTGCCTGGCCCGCTCTCGTTTGCAGCGCCAGCTTCCAGCCCAGCGCGGACCTGCGCCGTGTTGGGAGCTGCAGCCGCAGTTGAAGCGGCAGCAGAGTCGATACAAGCAAATTGAGCGCGAGCCATACAGGGCTGAGCGCAAGTCGTTTGAGCAGGAATAGATGGCGCAGAAGTATTTTGCAGCTCATGAAATCTCTCTCACTCCCTTTGATCAAGGGCGCCTCCCTGGTAAAAACAGTTCTCATTCGTCTCGTCGTACCACCAGGAGATTGCTGGTGTAACGTCCCTCTTTGGTATCTCATGTCCATATCCGTAGAGCATCTTTCCTCTCCACAATGGAGCCTGTTTCAGTATAGAGGGTGATCAGTACAACGGTTGATCAATGTTATGGGTAAAAAGATGCCGATGGATTGAATGATGGTTATCGATTTGATTAAGAACGATAATGGACATAGAGCCGATACGGCTGACGAAAAGAGCCGATCCGAGAAGAAAAGCGAAGAAAGGTGTGGAGCTTTAAGGTTCAGTAAAACTCGCTCCTGGGGGTGATTCAGCTTCACATTTCCTCGCCATCAGGATTTTGACTGCGCCTGTTTCTTCCTCTTTTCATTGTTCGCTTTGTGTAAGGAGAAAAACGCATGCTTGTAAAGACTCCTGTCAATCAGATCCTGACGAGATATGCTCTTCCCGTTCAACACTTCCTTCGTACTGAGATTGCCGAACTCACGCCGCCTTCGTCCACTGCCGCCGACGCGCTATCTGAACTGGAGGCGTTTTATGGGCAGATGCGTTATCATCTGGGCTGGGTAGATGCTCATTTCTCGCCCTTGCAGGCGTCTACTGGTAAACTGCTCAGGCCGGCCCTGCTGCTGCTGGCCTATGAAGCTGCTGGCGCCTGCGGGGACCGGGGAGATGGGGACATGGCGTCGGTGCGGGACGAGGCGCGGCACCTCCGGCGCGCCTTGCCTGCGGCGGCGGCCATCGAGCTTTTCCATAATTTTAGTCTGATCCATGATGATATTGAGGATGGTGACCTTGAGCGGCGGCATCGTCCGACAGTCTGGGCGCTGTGGGGCGTTTCCGCCGCCATTAATACCGGCGATGGTCTGAACAGCCTCAGCCGTCTGACGCTGTTCAAGCTGCTGGAAACGGGGGTAGAAGCGCACCTGGTGGCCGAGCTTGGGAAATGCTTTGACCGGGCCTGTCTGCTGGTGACAGAGGGACAGCATCTCGATCTGTCTTTTGAAGCGCGGGAGGAGATTTCTGTAGCGAGCTATCTGGAGATGATCGCGCGCAAGACCGCCGCTTTAATGGCCTGCGCCACCGAAATCGGAGCCAGGCTGGGCACGCGCGATGCCCAGGTGATCGCCGGGCTGCGCCAGTGCGGCTTGCAGGTAGGAATGGCCTTTCAGATTCGCGATGACCTGCTGGGCATCTGGGCCACGCGGGAAGAAACGGGCAAAACGCCTGCCGGGGATCTGCTGCGCCGCAAAAAAACGCTGCCCGTGTTACATGCCTTTGAGCACGCTTCACCCCCGGATCAGGCTCTCCTGCGCGCCTTTTATCAGCTCCAGGACACGCCTGCTCAGGTCCAGGTGCAGCGCGTCCTGGAGATTCTCGACCGCACACAGAGCCGGACGTACTGTCAATTTGCTCTGAGGGAGCGATGTCAACAGGCCCGCGCGGCGCTCGCTCAGATAGCCGGAGCTCATGCCCTGGAACAGAGGGCGCTGGCCGACCTGGCTGTACTCATTGACTATATTGCGGAGGATCTCTGGCCGGCCTGAGTCGGGCCGGGGTTCGGGGTTTTTCTGAAAAAGCCGGCGCTCTCAAGGTCAGGCGCGACTTGAGGCGGAGGTCACAGGTGGAGAAGGAGGCGTTTAATGGAAGTCATCAAGATTAGTCCGCGTGGCTATTGCTATGGAGTGGTGGATGCGCTGCAAATCGTGCGGGAGGCAGCAAAGAACTCGCAGCTTCCCCGGCCTGTGCATGTGCTGGGGCAGATCATTCACAATCGTCACGCCATCGAAGAACTGACCTCGCTGGGCGTGGTCACGCTGGATGGACCGGATCGCATGAGTTTGCTGGAAACCGTCGCGACAGGAACCGTCATTTTCACGGCTCACGGTATTTCCCCTCTGGTCAAGGCGCGAGCGCAGGCCAGGGGACTGCATTGTATCGACGCGACCTGCCCGGATGTCGAGGCCACTCATCGGCTGGTGCGCGAACTGGCCGCGCAGGGGTATTCCATCCTCTACATTGGCAAGCGCGGCCATCCAGAGCCAGAGGGCGTGCTGGGAGAGGTCGCCGGGCGCATCTATCTGGTCGAAAATGAAGCCGACGTGGACGCGCTCCAGTTCACGCCGCAGCAGCAGGAGAAACTGGCGGTCACGACCCAGACCACGCTCTCCCAGTGGGACACCAGGCGCGTTGTCCAGCACATCAAAGCGTGCTATCCCGCCGCCCAGGTGCATATCGATATTTGCGCCGCGACCCAGAAGCGCCAGGAAGCGGTAGTCACTCAGGCCAGAGGAGCCGATCTCACCATCGTCGTTGGCGATCCCCGCAGCAACAACACTAACCGACTGGTGCAGGTTTCCAAAGAACTGGCCGGCGTGCCCGCCATCCTGATCGAAAATCTCTCGCAGCTCAAGCCGGAATGGTTGCACGGGAAAAAGCGCATCGCCGTCACCGCCGGAGCCTCCACGCCCAGCCATCTCACCCGCGAGGTGATTCAGTACCTGGAGAACTACCAGCCCGCAGAGATATCGGATGAGCTGAGTGCGCAGCGGCCCGGTTAGCCAGCCATTTCAACTCACAGCGCCTCGCACATTTCCCTTTATTATCAGGCATGGTTCATGATAATCTTCGTTCACGCACGAACAGGATGCCTATGGCGGCGACCAGCAGGAAGAAGGTCGCGCAGGCGAAGATCAGGCGATAGCCAAATTCCAGATTGGTGCTCGTGCCTGTAATGGCCAGCATAGAACTGCCGAGGAAAGGCGCAATGATGGCCGGGAGCGTGGTGGAAGCATTCCATAAGCCCAGGTGTTTGCCCGCCGCCTCCAGCGAGGGCAGCACGTCTATGGTCAGCGCCCAGTCCACGCTGGAAAAGGCGCCATAGCCCAGACCGAAGAAGATACCCAGGGGCCAGAACCAGAAGCCGGGGCTGCTGGGCGCGATGACGAAGACAAAGGCCGTCACCGCCATGAAGAGGACCGCGACACAGATCACCGGCGCGCGGCGCGCGAGGCGATCCGAGAGGACACCTGACAGGATACCGCTGAGCACGCCGCCGCCCAGCGCCAGTACGGCAATCAGCGCGGTCGTCGCCACGAAGTTGGGAACATTCTGCACGCGGGCAAAATAATATTCAATGTAGGTCATGAACAGCGTAATCCCCAGCATGATCGTTGTGCGGGTGAGAAAGACCACCGTGAAGTTATATTCGCGCCAGGGTTCGATCCAGTGATGCACAAAGCGCCAGATAGTATCCGCCAGGGTCTGATTCTGCGGCTTTGGCGCGGCAGCATGAATATAGGGAATCTCATGGACACTCAGAACCGTCACCACTACCCCGATGGTCACCAGCGTCACCGTAATCATATAGTAAATGCCGCCGTTGTGGCGCACCAGTTCCGCGTTCAGCGCGTGCTGATTGACCCCGCCGAGCAGGTAAGCGGCCAGGCCCAGGCTGACCATACTGCCCACGATGCTCAATCCTCCAATGTAGCCCGATGTAATGCCCCGCTGCTCCCTGGGCACCAGGTCCGGTACCAGGCTTTGGTAAGCGGCGTTGATAATCGTCACCCCGATGTGCAGCAGGGCCAGTCCGCCGAAAAAGCTGATAATGGTATTGGCCCCGACCAGCAGCGGCGTGCTGGAGATCAGCAGCAGCAGACCGGCGAGCAGATAAGGACGGCGGCGGCCCAGCTTGCCCGGCGTGCGATCAGACAGCGTGCCGATGAGAGGCGGCAGAAGCAGTGAGATAATCGAGGCAGCAATAATCAGCCAGCTCAGGACCGCCACCTGCTCAACGCTACCTACCTGGTTGGAAGGGAAAAAGAGCAGGATTTGCGTCGGAATGACAATGGTCAGCAGCGCGGTCGCCTGCGCATTCAGCGGAAACCATAAAAAGTTCAGCACCAGTTGTTTGATCGGCGAGAGCCGCGTTGATTTCACATCATCACCTCGTTTCACTCTTCTCCTGCTTTGGCATATTGCGCTTCTCCCGCACAAAAAGGACACAGATCGCGGCCACAATCAGGAAGAAGGCCGCGAAGAGGAACAGCAAGCGATAGCCCAGATCGACCGCGTGAAAATGGTTGGCGACAGTCAGCGTAACGCCTCCCAGCAGGGGAGCCAGCATATTAGGGAGCGTAATCGAGGCGCTCCACAGACCCAGATCCTTACCAGCTTCCTTGAGCGAAGGCAGCGCGTCAATCGATAGCGCCCAGTCCACGCTGGAAAAGGCGCCGTGTCCCAGGCCGAAGAAAACGCCCAGCGGCCAGAGCAAAAGGCTGATGTTCTCAGGTGTGATGCCATTGCTGGGGAGAACGACAAAGACCAGCGAAGCGATACTCATCGAGATGGCCGAGGCCGAGACAATCGGCGCGCGGCGTTTCAAATGGTCGGAGAGTACCCCGAAGACAATGCCGCTGACCACGCCGCCGCCCAGGGCAAAGACCGCCACAATGGCCGTGGTAGTGACAAAATTCGCGACATTCTGGACGTGCGCGAAGTAGTATTCGATAAAAGTCATGAAGATGGAGAGCGCCAGCATGATAGAAGCGCGCGTCAGGAAAACAATGGTAAAGTTATGTTTGCGCCAGGGCTCGACCCAGTTATGGATCAGCCAG
>DASZXF010000416.1:0-23096 GCA_035546055.1 Ktedonobacteraceae bacterium | reverse complement strand
GGTGGCGTCATTGATATCTTCTCTGGTGATCTTCGCGCCTTTGGGTTGCAAGATGAGCGGTTCGCCATAGGTGATGGTGACGCGTGGACGGAAGCGCTTCAAGGCGTATTCGCTGCCGCAGACGGCGACCGGGATGACGGGGACGCCAGCTCGCAGGGCGATCATGCCAACGCCTGCATTAGCTGTGATCATCTGGCGGCTTTCGCTGCGGTGTCCTTCGGGAAAGATGGTCAGCACGCGGCCTCGTTTGAGCAACTCGTCACAGGCGCGCAACAACTGGCGGTCGGCCTCTCCGCGTTTGACGGGAATGGCGCCCAGAAAGCGCACCAGCCACCACATTTTACCCTCGAATAGATTTTCCTTGGCCGTGTAAATTACCCGCCGTGTGGTATAAGCGGGCACCAGGGGAATATCGGTCCAGTCGAGATGATTCGATGCGATGAGGCAGGGGCCATGCGTGGGAACATGTTGACGGCCAGTTACTTTGATATTCAGTAACAGGAAGAAGATGACGCGCGCCACGGCACGCAGGCTGACCCAGAACCAGGCCGGGGTGACATATGGCTCGTAGAAGCGGTTATCCAGCTTGACGGCTGCATCCCTTTTGGGCGGTTTGTAGCGCGTGTTCTGTTGTGCCTCGGAGGGCGATGGAGTTTGTTGTTCCTGCATTAGCGGGATTCCTCCAGGTAACTATAGATGACTTCCAATACCTGAGTTACACTCAGGTTATCGGTCATGATAATCAGCGCGTCGTGGGCCGGACGCATATTGTCGTGGTCGCTGGCATCCCTGCGGCTGATGTCTTCGGCGATGATCGCCAGCGGAGGCGGTTCTACACCCTTGCCCTGGTTGTAGCGCTCCTGCATCTCCGCGTAGCGGCGTTTCGCGCGTTCTTCCTGGCTGGCGGTCAGGTAGATTTTTAGTTCGGCATCGGGCAGAACTATCGAGCCAATATCGCGGCCAACCATGACAACTCCCTGCTCGCGGGCCATATCGCGCTGGCGTTCATGCATCAGTCGACGCACTTCCGGGTGCGAGGCGACCGGTGGGACCGCGCGCGTGACTTCGGTGCCACGGATCTCCCAGGTGATGTCATGGCCATTGGCTGTGACTGTGTACTGGCGCCCGTCGTCTACCGTTGAGCGGCTGATGACAATCTGTGCCTGCCGGGTCAATTGCGCGAGAGCGGGACCGTCAAAAATATCGATGTGCTCTTGCAGCGCCAACCATGCTGCCGCGCGATACATTGCCCCGGTGTCCACGTACAGGTAGCCGAGTTTATGCGCCAGTTGTTCGCCAACTGTGCTTTTGCCGGACCCGGCTGGTCCGTCAATTGCGATCCGTCCTGGCCGTCGCATGAATCCTCCAAGAAATAAAGATGGGCTGAGCTAAATTCTGTGAGATTATATCACAGTTGGCCATGCGCCTGATCTCCGCGCAGAGCCATGACCTCCGCTTCTGTCAGGTAGCGCCACTTGCCTGGAGGCAACTCGCCTAGCGTTAAAGTACCAACGCCCACGCGTTTAAGGCTGGTCACGGGAAGACCAACCGTGGCCAGCATACGCCTGACCTGGCGTTTACGCCCTTCGTGGATGGTCAGGACCATTTGCGTATAGATGCCGTCGTGGCGCAACGCTTCGATGCGGGCGGGCGCGGTTTTGTATCTGCGCCCGTTGTCCTCCGTGATAAAAACACCCTGGCGCAGACCTGCAATGGCTCCGCCGCCCGGCTGGCCCTCGACCAGCGCTTCGTAGCGCTTGTCCAGTGCGTAACGTGGATGGGTCAGGTGCAGGGCGAAATCGCCATCATTGGTGAGCAGGAGCAGGCCGCTGGTGTCGTTGTCCAGGCGTCCCACCGGGTAAATGCGCTGCCGGCGCAATTCGCCCGGCAGCAGATCGAGCACAGTCGGACGGCCCTGGGGATCGGAAACCGTCGAAAGATAGCCTGCTGGTTTGTGCAGTAGAATATAGATCTGGCGCTCGCTGGCCTGCACAATTCGTCCGTCAACCTGCACGACATCACGAGCTGGATCGATTTTTGAACCCTGCTCGCGAATGATAGCGCCGTTGACCTGAACACGTCCGGCGGCGATCAGATTCTCGGCATGACGGCGCGAGGCTACGCCTGCGTGAGCCAGAAAACGTGCGAGACGCTCGCCTGGCACTTCCATCATAGCAATAAACTCCTCTATGTAGGACAATAAGAACGTTCTGGTAAGACTTTCCTGACGATTGTACCATACTCAGGCCAGATTCCGAACAAAACGCCTTTTTCACAGGCGCTCTCCCCCACAGGGACAATGCTGGCAATCTTTGGCCCGACAGGTGCGGCGGTAAATATCGTGCAGACCCTGTTGCAGGCAGGCCCGGCCCGGTTCTTCCAGCAGATGGAGTTGCGCGCTCATCACGCGGGTGACGCGGTTCGAGGACAGCGCGGGATAGATCAGGTAGAGATGCTGGGCTCTGGCAGCGAGCGAACTGGCCTGCTCCAGGGCCGCTACGGCGGCGGCGAAGGGCAGGACTGTGTTCACGATGAGAATATCGGTGCGTGCTCGCCCCAGTGGCTCAAAGGCGGCTCGCAGGGTCGCTATGCTGGCAGAACTGCTCTGCTCATTGTCCAGGATTGCGCGCAGAGTTGTCCAGGCGCCTTTTTCTCGCCAGCGCGTGAGGAGCGTGCGCAGGGTGCGCAGGCGCCGGGCGTCAAGTGGCGCAGGCTCCGGCGCTCGTCCCAGCGGCTCAGGCAGCGGCGCGGAGAGATTGAGCAGGCGCAGACCAGCCGCGCGGAAGAAGGCGCGGTCACGGCCATAGCCCAGACCCTCAGCCAGTTCAGGGATCAGGCACAGGTCATAGTGGTCCCAGGCCCGGCTGGTTTCAATATTCTCCAGTATACGGCCCAGAGCCGCGCTTCTGGCATGAAAGCGCCGCAGACCTGCATAGAGCAGCGTCGAGGTGAGCGCCGGGGGCGAGAGCGGCGCAAGCTGACAGGGCCACGCCGGAGCCTGCCAGGGGATCTGAGCCGCATCAAGCAGAGAGCAGGTGGCGACGTAACTGCCATCCTGGCGACGAGTGGGCATTGCGCTGTCGAGGTAATAGACAACATGTAAAACCACCTGATTGTAGCGTGGATCATGCTGGTGCCCATGCGCGAACCAATCGCTGGCGCGCAGATGAAATTCGACATCACCGACGAGCTGGAGCGCGGCCTCTGCCGGTTTTAGCGGAAGCAGAAGGAGCACCGCGTCGCGCACATCAGGACCGGCGGAACCTCCTGGCTGGCCGCTGTGGAGCACCAGCAAGCGCTGACCATTTTCCAGAGCCAGTATGCTGGATGGTTTTATCTTCCACCAGGAGCGCGCCACATCCCTCTCCAACCCGAGGCGCTCCCGCACTACCAGCGACTTCATGGACGCTCCTGCGATGCGGGCCGTTCCCGGCGAATGACTGGAATCTTGGTGGTGATATCGGTGGCCTCTTCGGCGCTTTGAGTTGCCTGCGCCTCCGCCTGTAACTCCTGGCTCTCGCGCTGGCTGGCGGCTTCACGTAGCTCGGCATGGGTCAGCAGCAGCGTCTCTTCCTCGTCTATCGCTGGCCGGGTCGTAGAAGGTGCCGGAGAGGGCCGGGCCAGCGAAATAGCCGGCTGCTTGCGGGTATCCTCCTCGTCCTCAAGCTCATCCTCATCGGGCGATGAAACGGGCTCCGGGAACATTGTAGGAGCCTCGTTGATGGTCTGTTGCTCCTGCGGTGCCGGGTCAGTGGGCGTCGTAGATTCCCAGGTGGGAGAAAAAGCAGGCGTCTCGCCGCTGATCTGCGCTGAGCCAGCGACTATAGGCGCCGGCCAGGGAATAGCGGGAGCAGATTCAGAGACGGCAGCGAGGTCAGTATCGACTGCTGGCACGTCAGCGGGCGGAGGATTGGCAGCCTCCAGGCGAGCGCGCACAGCTTGCAGGCGCGCTTCAACCTGAGTCACGCGCGAGTGCGCCTGAATGAAGCGTGTCAGTGTACTGGCCTGGGCTTCGCGAGCCTCGGCGAGCTTTTTCAACATAAGCTGTTCCCGTTGCTGCAACTTCAGATCCTTCTGTACTGAAATCTATTTTTTGCTTTTCGCCTTTTTAGTTTTGGGGCGCTCATCCTCGCGCTGGTCTGTCGCCTCCATTGGAGGTACAGGAAGCGGCAGGGGAGTACGCGACGAGGTTTTTGGCGCGACGGTCGATTTGCGGCGTGCCTGGAGCACGTCGCCAAAGCCCTGGCGATAGTAGAGCACATCAGTGTGTGGTGTGAAAAGCGAGCGTTTGGTGATGCGCAGATCGTGTTCGATTTCGATCTCCAGGTACCCGTTGTCTTTCTTTCCCGATGTATCGAGGAGTGAGCCGGCATTGCAGCAGAGTAAGCGATGATTGCCGTCCGAAAGATCCCAGACATGGCTGCGATGAATATGCCCGCAGCAGAGCAGGTCAACGTTGAGTTCGATCAGGGTTTGCAGGATATCTGCCGAACGTGGCACCGTATCGCCGGGTTTGAGCTTTTTGGTCGGGACCGGCAAAAAGCTGTGATGCGCGCAAAAGATGCGCAGCTCGCCGGGATGACCGTTGAGAAAATGCTGCGAAGCAAGCTCCATTTGACGTGTAGTGATTTCCGGTGTGCTGTGCAGGCCGGTCGCGGCGATTCTGGAGTCGCGATAGAAAAACTCGGCATTCTCGAAATGCTCAAAGAACTTTTCCGCGCGCCGGGCCTTGCCGCTCTCCGGTTCTGGGCTCTCCATTTCATCGAGCAGGGTCAGCGGGTCCGGGTGAGTCAGCAGGTAGTATTCAAGATTCTTATAGTCGTTGGGAGAAGCGGTAATCGTGCGTGAGGCATCGCGGTTGCCTGGGATGACCAGCACGTGGCAGAAGCTTAATTCATCGATAAAGCGCCGCACGAGGGCGAACTGTTCATCACGTCCATCTCTGGTCAGATCGCCGGTAATCAGGATGTAATCCGGGTGCAACTGCTCAAATGTACTGATCGCGCCTTTGAGCAGTGTATTGTTCTCGGCTGATTCGCGGAAATGAATATCAGAAACGTGCAAAATTTTCAACCTTTTGTGCCTCTTTCACGTAGCCTCGGTTCCGTTGCTGTTATCCTGACGCAAGCTCGTTTTTTCGCTGTCGCACCTTGAACCAGGGCAGATGAAAAGCAGGGCGAGTTCTTTATCTGCTCGCTCTCTCCACGCGAGTCAGATCCAGGCCTGTTTTCATCCCTCCTATGGCAGCGAAAACCCTCTTCTATTATAGAATCTTCATCGGCGGATTGAAACAGTTCAGAGCCCTCGTCTGCGCAAACCATTGCTCATCGCGAACGGTCCGCGCCAGATGCTCAACAGGATGGTATTGGCAATTAACACGACCAGCGAGAAAGAGAGAAAGTTTTGCCAGGGAACCGGGCTGAGCCGCTCCACGATAAACCAGCGAAACGCCATCGCCACCGGCCAGGTTACAACCCAGGCGAGCAGCGTGCGCAGCAGCATCTTCGAGGGCTTGTAGGTGATTTCAAGGCGATAGGCGCCGGCGAAGGGCGAGACCACAAACCAGGCCGCCACAAAGGGGATAGCGAGCCAGAACGAGCGGAAAATGCTCACGCCCTCGCCGTGGCTATTGCTGCCCAGCGAGACAAAGATCAGGAAGCAGAGAATATCGCCGACCACCAGTGAGATAATCCGCATACGCGGCGACATCTCCTGTAGACGGCGGCCAGGCTGGGAGGCGCCAGACGCGCTTCCAGCCGCTCCTGATTGTTCCTGGGAAGCGTTCTCGGCCTCGTTCTTCGCCAGATCTTCTGGAGCGCGAGAACTGCGGCGTGCTTTGCTAACTTTAGGCATAGGTCACAAGTCTCCTTTGGACGGGTGAAGTTGCTTATGGCTGATCAGTTTTTGCCTGGTGTTCGTGAACTAGCTCTTCAATCGCGGCCAGCTCAGTGCGCACGCCGCGTATCCGCAGAGCGACAAAGCCCAGGTAAACGAGCAGACCGATCCAGACGACAATGTAGGCCGCGACAAGAAAAGGAAATCCTGCTGGCATCGTTTTTCTCCTTATTCCAGGCTCACGCGCAGGCGTTGCGCCAGCGTTTGAGCGCGTTGCAGTTGATATGCTTGCATCATCAATAATGCGAAAAGTACGGTAAAAACAGTAAGCGAAACCATCAGCGTCAGGACCACTGAGGATGGTAGTGCGCCTGAGACGCCCACTTCCGCGACGGGATGGAGCGTGCGCCACCAGTTGACCGACTCGTAAATAATCGGCACATCAATCACGCAGACCAGAGCCATAACCGCGCCAGAGCGCGCGCTGGCGGGCGTGCGGCCCATGTAGTTGCGCAGCATCAGATAGCCGATATAGACAAACCAGAGGATTAAGGTCGTGGTCAGACGCGCGTCCCAGCTCCACCACGTTCCCCAGGTCGTGCGGCCCCAGATCGAGCCGGTAATCAGCGCCAGGGTGATAAAGACTGTGCCCAGTTCGGCGGCGGCGCGGGCAATCCAGTCCCAGCGCTCATCTTTCTTCCACAGATAGCCCACGCCGGCCACGGCCATGATTACAAAGGCCAGCATCCCCAACCATGAAACCGGCACATGAATATAAAAGATGCGCTGCGGCTCACCCTGTACCGCGTCGGTGGGGGCGTAGAAGAAAGCCATCCAGAAGGCTACTCCCATGCCGACCAGGGTGATAATCCACAGGGTCAGCGAAACCAGCGGCAGGCGCGTTTTGCTTTCCTGCTGGCCGGTCGCGCCGGCGCTGTCGTGCATCCCGGCAGTTATTTTATTTGCCAGAGCCATAGTAATGCCTCCTCGAATATATCGGTATTCGTTTGCGAGAGAAAGCCTGCCGCTCCCCGTCTCAGCGTTTTCATGTTCGATCACTCCGTATGAGCGATGGTATCCCTCGCCGTCTGTCAGTCGTTCTGACACCCTGTCTGATAGAAAGCAACTTCCTTCTAAGCTTGCTGCTATTCTTCGATAACATACTCAAATAAGATCGTAGAGAGGCTGAGGAAAATCGCGTCAAAGGCCGCGATCAGGCCCAGCCAGGGAGGTTCATTGGCTGTCACCACCATCAGCGCGCCAGTCGCGCGCACAGCGGCGATGACAATCGGGACGATCAAGGGAAAAACCAGGATGGGCAGCAGCAATTCGCGGGCCTGGGTGGCCGCTGCCATGGCCGAGAAAAGCGTGCCGACGCTGGCTATACCGATGGTACCCAGCAGAACAATAGGGAGCAGTTCTCCCAGGGCGAAAGGTACGTTAAAAAGGACAGCGAAGACTGGCAGGGCGACGATTTCAACCACGCCAATAAAAAACACATTGCCCAGCAGTTTGGCCAGGTAGATGGCCTTACGGTTCACCGGGCAGAGGAGCAGGCGATCAAACGAGCCTTTCTCGCGTTCCGCCGCGATGGTGCGTCCCAGGCCCAGGAAACTGGCGAAGACAAAGGCCACCCACAGCGCGCCCGGCGCCACCGCAGCCTTGTTGTCCACACGCAGATCGAAGGCGAAATTGAAAATCACCAGCACCAGCAGGGCGAACAGGCCCATGCCAGCCCACATCTGTTTACTGCGCAGTTCGCACCGAATGTCTTTCCAGAGGATGATCCAGATTTGCCTGAACAGGCTCATTGAACCACCTCCTGATAGACCTGGCGAATATGTTCCTGCTCCAACTCGGCTGTCGCCCGTTGATAGGCCACACGCCCGCGATGGAGCAGGACCACCTGGTCGCTGCGCTGGAAGGCCGCTTCCAGATCATGCGTCGTAAAGAGGATGGTCCCGCCCTGCTCGCTATGCTCGTGCAATAGCTCGTTCAGAAGGGCAAGCCCCTCCTGATCCAGACCGGTATCAGGTTCGTCGAGCAGGAGCAGTTGCGGAGCGTGCAGCAGCGCGCGGGCCAGGGCCAGGCGTTGAAGCTGACCGCGCGAAAGCGAGCTGGCCCGTTCGCGCGCCTTTTTCTGCAATCCCACGCGTTGCAGAAGGCCAGTAGCGCGTGCCCGGGGCTGGTCGATGGCATACATGCGCGCGAAAAACAGCAGATTTTCCTGAGCGGTCAGGTCGTCGTAGAGGTAAGGCTGATGGGCGACAAATCCCACCTTGCGCTGGCTTTCATGCGTCTGCCGCGCCAAATCCAGGCCATCAAGGCGAATCCGCCCGCTGCCTGGACGAGATAGACCGGCCAGAATGCGCAGGAGCGTGGTTTTTCCGGCGCCATTGGCCCCCAGCAGTGCCATACGCTCACCCGCGTTGATGCTCAGATCAACCCCACGGAGCACCGGCTTCAGACCAAAGCTTTTATGCACATCGCGAATTTCCAGGTATGGGGCGCTCATTTCTCTCCCTTGCCACTACTTCTGACGGCTTTGCCTCGTGCCTCCGGGCCTTTCTCGCTCGTCCGACTCTTCGCCTGTTCCTCCTGTTCGCTTATCAACTCGCGCAGACGGGCCTTGAGGCGCGCACGCTGCTCCTGGTAAGCCGCTTTTTTCAGCCTGTGGGCCTCAAAGGCTTTATCCAGTTCCAGCATCTCCTGTAATAGCGCCTCTTTTGTGGCCGGAGCCGCCGTTTTCTTGCGTGTGGCTGGCGCGGCTGGTGTACCCTTGCGCGCGGCGGAAGAACCCCTGCGCCTGGCACTGGCGGCTCGCTGGCGGCGAGTGTTGTAGAGATAGCCGCCAACTCCCACCAGGGCCAGCAGGACGATCAGCAGCACAACCAGCCAGATCAGATTGGCGTTGAGCGAAGATGGCTGCTGAGCAGCGGCTTTGCTCGGCGTGGGCAGTCCATCCAGACGCGCCTGCACGCTTTTCCCGGCGCCCAGCGTCTTCGCCTGGAACATATCATAGGTGCCGGACTGCGTATTGGTTGGCCCCTGCGAGGTCAACCCCTGCGGCGTGGTCAGAATCGTGGTCGGAGTCAGCAGAGAAAGCGCGACCGTTGGATAGACCGTTTTGTACGTGAACTGATAGCTTGTGCCGCTGTAGGGCACCTGGAACGAAAACGAGAAGCGCGAAGTGCCGGGCAGAATGGCCGCGTTGCTGGCAAAGCCCCCGTCAACCTGGATACTGTTATAGCCATCAAAGCCCGCGCCCAGCGAAAGCAGCTTCGCGCCGGTCGGCAGCGTAAAGATCAGGGCATTGGGCTTGCCGTGGCTGGCGTCGAGCTTGCCCACATAGGTTGTATTGTTCAGATTTTCAAAAAAGAAATCTTCAGAAACCGACAGCATACCCGTCTGCGCATTCGGTTTATCCAGCAGGATGGTTGCCTGCACCACCGCGATATTTTCCGTGCTGGTGGAAGCGTCGTAAACGGTCAGATTGACCTGTTGATTGGCGTTCTTGCTCAGATCAATCAGATCGCTCACATACTGCGCGTTTTGATAATAGGTATAGATGGCGTATTGCACCGATGAATCGCTCTCAAGCGCGCTAAAGGCGTAATTGCCCTGAGCGTCGGTGGTGATGGTGATGAGATCGCGCGCGGTATTGTCCTCCGCCAGTTGCAGGGTCACGCTCTGATTCGCCACGGGCGCGTTATTGTGGCTGCCATTCAGCAGTTTCCCGGAGATATGGCCGGTGCCAGCAGCCGCGTCGACTGGCGCGGCAGACGCCGCGCGGGCTATGCTGTGAGGAAAGAGCAGGCCGAGTACGAGCACGCCAATAAGCACAGACAGAAGTTTGAGAGGGCGGGCGGCATTAATCCTGGACATCACTACTTTCCTCCTCGTGCGCGGCCTCTTTTAATTTGCGCAGCTCGGCCTCAATCTCCTCGTCAATCTCTTTTTCGCGCTGATGGCGATTTTTCATCTCGATCAGCGCGCGATTCATATAGCGCGTGCGCAGAGCGCGGTACTCCTTCTCGTCCAGGTTGCCCAGTTGAAAATCAAACTCGACCTCGTGGAGAGAGCGGCGCGCGTTCTGTTCACGCTCACTCGGTCCCTGAACCTCTGCCGTTTGCATTTGCGGCTGGGACGCGGGCCGCCGGTAGAGCGGGTAGAGCACAAAGACCAGAGCGACGAGGCCCAGCAGTGCTGCTACGGCAAATGAAATCGGTTGCATGTGTTCTACTCTATCTCCATTGACGGATCATCGTCCGCCAGCTCTTGTTCCAGTTGTTTGCGGTACTGCTCAAGCTCAGGGTCAAGGGGCAGTTCGCTCTCCTCCTTGCCGGCGCTGCTGGCCGCTTGCAGATGGTGCTGCCGGTGCCAGTCGCGGGTCACAAAGGTCAGCAAGCCCAGACCGAACAACAGCATCAGGACCGGCATCAGCCAGGCCAGCAGATTAAAGCCCTGCGGCTGAGGAGTGAGCAGAATTTGCTCGCCGTAGTGCGCGGCGAAATAGTTCAGAACCTCTTGCTCCGATTTGCCCTGCTGCAACTGCTCGCGAATCACCAGGCGCATCTGCTCTGCGATTGAGGCCGAAGAATCGGCCACTGACTCATGCTGGCAGACCGGGCATTTCAATTGTTCTCCGACCTCATGGACGCGCTGATCCAGCGTCGGCTGAGGCGGAAACGCGATCAGCATATACGACCATGCCGCGCCTATCAGCGCGACCAGAGCCAGCAACAGGAGCAGAGGGCGCGCCGCTTTCATACACTCGCCTCCTCATCGGCGAGTTTGCTCACTTCGGGTGTACTCGCCGAGGTGACGCTGGTGCCGACTCTCTCGGTTTGCGTGGAAGGGACATCCTGCTCGGCGGGGGTAAGCGCGTGTGAGCCGGTGCGGGCACTTTGCTCACTTCTGCGGCGGCGTCTTTCGGGCCACCAGCAAATGATACCACCAAAGAGCATCATGATACCACCACTCCAGATCAGAGGTACCAGTGGATTGATAAAGATGCGAAACGAAGCCTTGCCCGCGCCCTGCCAGTCCGCCAGGAACACGTAGAGGTCGGACAGATTCTCAGTCGTTATCGAAATCAGGCTGGCCGGCTCGTTCGCGAAATTTGCATAGAACTGGCGCGCGGGATAGATATAGGCCTCCAGTTTTCCCTGTTTCCAGACCTGGAGCTGAGCCTCCACAATCTCGACATCGGTATATTTGTTATCGATATTGCCGAAGTAGACCAGCTTGTAATCGCCAATGGTCACCGTCTGCCCTGGCTTCAGGCTGGCATCGTTCTCCTGTTGAAACGCGTGCGAGCCGATAATGCCCACGGCCAGGAGGATCAGGCCAAAGTGAACAATGTAGCCGCCATAGCGTCGGCGGTAGCGCTGGATCAGCATAATCAGCGCCAGGGGATAGGGTTCGCCGTGTTTATGGCGCACGCGCATCCCGCGCCACAGCTCATAGAGCACCGAGATGGCGGTAAAGGTGCAGGCGGTAAAACCGATATTGGCCGCGATATTGCGAATGCCGGCCAGAGGCAGGATCAGCGCGCAGGCGGCAGCGGCGACTACTGGCGGCAGCAGATTGCGCCAGAGCGTCTGCGCCGTCGTGCGTCTCCAGGCCAGCAGCGGCCCCAGGCCCATGGCCAGGATCAGGACCACGAAGAGAGGTCCATCGACCTGATTGTAGAAGGTCACCCCGACAGTCTCGCTGAGGTGGCCGAAGGCCTGCGAAATCAGCGGAAAGAGCGTACCCCAGAGGGTCGCGGCGGTCAGACCGACCAGCAGGAAATTGTTGAGCAGGAAACTGCCCTCGCGCGAAATGATCGAGTCAAACTCCTGCTCCGGGCGCAGTCTGGGCAGACGGAACGCGAAGAGAGCCAGGCTGAACAGGATCACCAGGCACAAAAAGCCCAGGAAATAGCCGCCAACCGGCGATTCCGCGAAGGAATGGACGGAACTGATCAGGCCGCTGCGCACCTCGAAAGTGCCGAAGATCGACAGGGCGAAGGAAGCAATGACCAGGATCAGATTCCAGACCTTGAGCATGCCGCGCCGCTCCTGTACCATCGTCGAATGCAGAAAGGCCGTCGCGGTCAACCAGGGGAAAAGCGCGGCGTTCTCCACCGGGTCCCATTCCCAGTAGCCGCCCCAGCCCAGCACGTGATACGACCACCACATGCCCAGCAGCAGGCCCGCCGTCTGGATGGTCCACGCCGCCAGCATCCAGCGGCGAATTGAGCGCAGCCATTCGCTATCCAGGCGTCCGCTAATCATCGCCGCCACCGTAAAGGCAAAGGGCAGCGAAAAGCTCATAAAGCCCATCAGCAGGGTAGGAGGATGAACCAGCATACCCGGATCGCGCAGCAGTGGATTCAGGCCAGCGCCATCGGTCGGCGCGTGAGTAAAGCGCACAAAGGGACTGGAAACCGTCGTGAGCATCAGCGCGAAGAAAATCTCAATACCCATCAAGGTTGCCAGCACATAGGGCACCAGTGGTTGAGGCGCGCGGCGCGAAGTAAAGACAAAGAGCGCCGAAAAAACGGAGAGCATCAGCGCCCAGTACAGCAGCGAACCCTCCTGGCCGCTGTAGAAGGCCGCCGTGACAAAATACCAGGGCATCGAGAGATTCGACTGATTGGCCACATAGACCACGCCAAAATCATGGATCAGGAAAGAGATTACCAGCGCTGCCGAGGCTAACACCATAAAGAAGGTCACTACCAGCGTGCTGCGTTTCGCGCTGGCGACCAGGTGAGGATGATGGCGTCCCCCCCCGAGCGCAGCCGCGATGACGGTATAGATGGCGAAGCCCAGGGCCAGGACGAGCGAAATAGTGCCTAAATCAGAAAAATACACGCGGTTAGCCTCTCTTCTCGCTTACGGCGTTGGTGTCGCAGCCGTGAATTTAGACGGGCATTTGGTCAAAAGCGTCTGGGCCTGGAAGGTTGTGTTATGTCCGGCATAATGGCCCTCGACCACCACCTGAATCCCGGCGTTGAAAATATCCGGCACCACGCCGCTATACACCACCGGCAAGGTCTGGCTACCATCCGAAATGACAAAGGAGAGCCGCTGAACCGACTCATCGCGTTGAATCGAGCCTTTCAGCACCGTTCCCTCCACGCGCACCGCCTGGGAGACGCAGGCATCGCACTGTGTTAACTGGGAAACAGTCATATCGTAGGCCGCGTTGGTTTGTGTATTCGCGTAGATCAAATAAGCTACCGCCCCCAGAATCACCAGCCCGACCAGGGCGAAGCTCCAGGGCAGACGGCGCCGGCGTCGGCGCTGCCCTTCCACCCTGACTTCATCAGATGATGCACTTATGCTTGTTGACATACCTCGCTCCATCTTTGTATGCAGAGGAGGCGCGCGAACTCCTGGCGCGGTTCCACGCGCCTCCTTTCGGATTTATCATGGCGCTATTGTCAGCTCAAACAGCAGATTGAGCAGCGCACCCAGCACAAAAACCAGCACTCCCAATCCCACCATCACCTGTGGCGCGACCTGCGAAAAGCGCGTCGAGCGTTTCGCCAGTTTGCGAATATTGCTTTGCCCCATATAGATCGCCAGCGCGAACATCAGCAGCGCGGCTGCGATTTTGAGAAAGAGCGTCAGCAGATAAGGCCAGCCGAGCGTTGTGCGTGTCAGGCGGTCAAAGATCAGATAGCCGCCGCTCAACAGCAGCACGCCCATGCAAAGATTTGTCAGTCGTTTGAACTGAGTCGCGATGGCCGCGCTGACTTTGGGAGCCGGTCCGGCCAGGCGCAGGGCCGGGATGACTACCAGCAGGTACATAATGCTGCCTCCCACCCACGCCGTTCCCGCCAGAATGTGCGCGGCCCGCATAACCCAATCGATTAAGAGCATGTTCTGATCCACACTGCGGACAATCTGGTCCGCCTCTCCATTTATAGCGCCTCGGCCTCAGCAAAGCCTTGTCGCGGCACGCAGGCTGATGCTGGCCCGGCGATGCCTTCCTGCCATTATCCGGTCTGGGCCTGATAGGACGCTTGCAGTTTGGCTGGCAGACCTTACAGGTTCCTGAATGCTGAGCAATCGTTCTGCGACCTGCAACTGCTCTTATGGATGCAGCAGTTTTTGCAGATTATCCTGTAATTGCTGAGATGTGATCTCCATGCGCACAGCGTTGATGACTTTGCCTGTGCGGTCAATAAAAATCGTTTCCGGGGTGTAGGTTACTCCATAATCCACCAGTGTCCTGCCGCTTGTATCGATGACGCTGCTGTAGGTTGCCCCATGCTCCTTGAGGAAGGCCTGACCGTCGCTGGTGGTGTCCTCCACGTCAATGCCCAGGAAGACAATACCCTGCTGCTGAACCCGCTCCCACTGCGTTTCCAGTAGCGGCATCTCATCTTTGCAGGGCTGGCAGGTGGAACTCCAGAAATTGATAACAACGGCCTTGCCCTTGAAGTCCGCCAGCGAGATGGTGTGCTGGTCTGTGCCGTTCAGCGCGGGCAGGGCGAAATTCGGAGCTGCCTTTCCAAGCAGCGGATCGCCAGGACTCTGAGATGAGCCAGACTGAGCGGGCGTGAGCAACTGGGTGCAGAGCAGAGCCAGCAGACCAATATTGATGATTGTTACCACTGTAAAAATAAGGATGCCGCGTTTACGGTTTTGCTTCTGCGGGGGAATGACGCCGGCCCCGCTGATGGTTTCTCCAGTGTCCATGGTCTTCTATACGTTTTCCTTTGCTGCGGAGAGGAAGCAAGCAGCCGACTCAACCAGGAGCGGGCGCGCTGCTCTCCGCTGCTCTGCGCGGGACTGAATAATCAGGGTAGGGATGCCGAGTATTGTTTGCTCACTTCACCGAGCACCACCTGGCGAGCTGGACGTTTGCCCAGCGTCCACCAGAGCAGGCCGGCCAGCATCACCAGGACGCCAAGGCCCGCGATCACCAGTTGCAACATCACCCCCACAACGATGAGCAGCAGTCCAGCTGCGGTCAGCAGAGGAGATAAACCAGCTGGTGAAACGACGGAAGCGGTGGAAGTAGAGACAACGCCCCGGCGGGCTGAAAGCTCGATTGACGCGCTCGTGACCAGCAAATTTTCAATCGTGGCATGGAGCAAGCGAGCGTCGAAGGGTTTGCCCAGGTATTCTCGCAAAGGCAACTCGGCGGACCGGGCGGCGAACTGCACGTTATCCCAGGCCAGGACCACCATTGGCAGGGTCGAGAGATAGGGATGAGCCTGAACGGCTGCCAGCAGAGATGTATCATCGCGATAGCCGTTGTCGATATCCAGGACAAGCAGATCAGGGTCCGTGATAGGCTGATCCGCCAGGGCGGTCAGTGAACTAATCTCAATCACCTGCATGCCCCGGTGCTCCAGGCCCAGAGCGATCAGGCGCCGCAGAGATGTATCCGGCTCGATCAGAAGAACGGTAGATCTGGTGTCGCGCTGCATCTCATCCTTCTCCATGCGCAGATATGCGCCGCTAATTTCTCAATAGTCCTATCTAGTATACACGCCCGACATTACGGTGACTTTGCTATGGAGAGGACAGACCTTACAGTGACCTGAATAGATAGCTCAGGATCGTTCAGGATAGCCTGATGATAGACAAATTTAGATCCTGGCCAGTTTATAGCCTACGTCCGGCACGGTCAGGATATAGCGCGGGTGGCGTGAATCTGGTTCGACTTTGCGGCGCAGGCGGCTGATGTAGACCCAGATGAAATCGACTTCGCGGTTGTATTCGGCGCCCCAGACGCGCTCCAGAAGCAGTTCGTGCGTCATGACGCGTCCGGCATTCTGCGCGAGCGTGCTGAGCAGCTTGTATTCTGTGCGGCTGAGTTGTACGGGGCGTCCCTGGAGAAGCACCTGGTGCTGGGCGAAATCAATGGTCAGCTCGCCGCTGCGGAAAATCGACTCGGCGGGCTCACTTTCGCCGAGCGCGGCCAGGCGGCGCTGGAGGACGCGCAGACGCGCCAGCAATTCGCGCATATTCAGGGGTTTATTGACCAGATCATCGGCACCGAGGTCCAGCAGGCGCACGCGTGTCTCCTCGTCGTCCTCATCATCGCAGAGCATGACCACAGGCACGCGGGAAAACTCGCGCAGGCGCTGGAGCAGTTCCAGACCCTGCATGTCGTTCAGTTCGCTGGCCAGCAGAACCAGCTCTGGCTCCTCCAGGTCGAACTGATGCAAGAACTGCCTTCCCTGGTGGATCACCTGAACCTGATAGCGTTCCTCCTCCAGATTGGCGCGCAGATAGCGGGCGGTGCGCGGATCGCTTTCAACCACAGCCACGCGCATCCGCTTGCCACGCCGCACCGGTGCCGGAGTAGTTGGTGTGGCCGGCATGGTAATGGCAGGCAACTGAGCGGTCAGCGACCAGTTTTGCGAGCTACTCAGGCTATCCGGCGGAGTCAGAGGCAGCACGCAATAGAAGGTCGCGCCCTCGTTTGGACCGGGCGAATCGGCCCAGATGCGTCCGCCGTGTGCTTCGATAGTCGCGCGGGCCACCGCCAGGCCCAGACCGCTGCCCTGGGCACGCTCGTCACCCTCCGCCACGCGATAGAAGCGCTCGAAGATATGGTCGATGTGTTCCGCGCCAATGCCCCGGCCCTCGTCGCTCACGCTCAGGCGCAGCTCATCCTCGTCGGGTTGCAGAGTCACGCGAATTGTACTGCCGCCGGGCGAATAGGTCACGGCATTGTGCAGCACATGCTGAAGTGCCTGTTCAAGACGAGCCGGGTCGCAGAGCAGCGGCGGCAGGTCGGTGGCGATATCGCACAGAATGCGATGGCGAGGAGCGTTTTTGCGCCAGCGTTCCACCAGCGAACTCAGCAACTCGGGCAGGCGCACCTCGCTCAAGCGCAGATTTTGCGCCCCGGCGTCCAGGCGCCAGACCTCCAGCAGAGTATTCAGAATCTCATGCAGGCGGTCAGTCTGGGTATCGATCATCTGGAGCATCTCGCGTTGCATGGCCGCGTCCCAGCGCATCGAATTGCTCAGCAGCGTTGTCGCCGATCCCTTGATAATGGCCAGCGGCGTTTTCAGTTCATGCGCGGCCATGGCCAGGGTTTCCCCGCGTGTCTGATCCGCCGAGCGCTCCAGGGTAATATCATCAAGCAGCAAACCGCGTCCCAGGCGTTGACCGGGAGCGGAATGGATGGGAAAGCTCTGTACGCGCAGCCAGCGAACGGCGGCATCGGCCAGCGCCAGGTCAGTTGAACCCTCTTCATCGGGATGGCGCCAGAGCCGCTCAAGTTCAAGCTGCGCACTGGCGGGATTGACTGCCAGAGAGACAAGCTGCTGGCGAATATCAAAGACATCCGGCGGGTAGAGAGAGGCGCTTTCTACGCGCAGCAGGCGCCACGCGCTGGGGTTAGCATAGGCGATATGCTCGGCCTGGTTCAGCAGCAGGAAGCCGCTGCGCATGTTCGCCGCGATGCCGGCCAGGAGAGTATGCTCCTCGGCCAGTTCAGCCGCCAGAGAGGAAGCGTGCTCAGCACGCGCGGGCACACGGCCCCGGCCTGTGCCAGTCCAATCTGATGGTTGCTGATTGATATTATCCCGCGCGGCGAGACTCATACGAAATACCTTCCCCGTTTGTTCAATTCGTTGTGTTATTGATATTCTAGCAAACCGATGCCAATCTGAGAAGAGGAAGGTATGAAAGCGCCTGAGAGGCCAATCCATTTGTCTCATATATCCCTCATTCGGGGTAACAGGAGCCAGCAATCGTCCGACCGCGTATGCGGGAGACGCGAGGGAAACGTGCGGGTTATTTTGCGGCGGCGAAGATTACAACAAAGAGCACCAGGTGCAGCAGGCCAAAAGCGAAAAGGAGCCACATAATAACAGCAAATTCGCGCTGTTCGCGTATATGAGAACTGGTATTATAGGCATCAGGCGAGCGTTCAGCCGCAACCAGGCCCATAGCAATGCGCAGGCGAGTGGGAGAGCGCAGAGGTGAGCGATGCATCTCCATGAGGAGCGCCTCATGGCAGGCTTTGCAAAGTTGCCATTGCTGGCGCGGCTCCGGCGCTCCCAGCGGTTCTCTGAGCGCGATGGGATAGAACCAGATAATGTTTTTGCAAATAGAACAGCGTGTAGGTTTGTGCCAGCGTCTCCTCGCCCCGGTATCGCGTTTGCTGGCAACCGTAACATCATTTCCTGGTATCATAATAGCTCGCTCGCTGTCCTTTCCGTGCGCTTGCCGGCGTAGCACATGGACTGGCTGCTGATAGGTTGCGCTATGGTGCTGTCCTGCTGATACGGTAATTATACCATACCCCTGGCTGATCTCTACGCTCAAGCAAGCATTCTTATTTTATGATAGTAACACGTTGAAAAGAGATGCAAGGCATCTCAGCCCTACTTTTTGCCGGGATGGCTGCTTTGCTTTTAGTTTTATGGCGCAAAAGAGAGGCAGCCGGGACATGTATCCCGGCTGCCTGTGTGTCTGAAGGACGCTGATGGCTTAGCGCAGCACCAGCGGCGCCAGGTAGATCAGCGAGAAGACGACGATCCACACGATATCGACGAAGTGCCAGTACATTTCGGCGGCCTGGACCGCGAAGTGCTTTTTGGCGGTAAAATCGCCGCGCATGGAGCGGATCAGACAGATCAGCAGGAAGATCGCGCCAACCGTCACATGCAGGCCGTGAAAGCCTGTCAGAGTGAAGAAGGCCGAGCCAAAGACATCCTTGCTGGGCGTAAAGCCAAATTCGCCGAACAGGCCGCTATACTCGAAGACCTGTCCGCCGAGGAAGACCGCGCCCATCAGGACGGTCAGGAAGAGGCCGACCTTGAGCTGAGTTTGATTCCCCTTCGCGATGCCGCGTCCGGCGAAGTGAGCCGGGAAGCTGCTGCAGATCAGGATAATCGTATTGATGATCGGATAGGTGATATCCGAAGGTAGTTGCCAGGCAAGATTATGCCAGTTGCGGATCTCCAGGTAGAGATAGGCCGCAATGAAGTTTGCGAAGATCAGAGCCTCGGAGGCAATGAAGAGGATCATACCCCACCATTCCATCGAGCGGCCAGAACCTGTGCCATGCCCTTCTTCCGCTACTTCGAGATGCTCTCCGTGAGCAACACTCATGTTTCGCTCCCTATAATGACGAGGGGATGCCAGACGAAAGAGCCTGTCTGGCACACCACCAGGACTACGTTAATGCTTTTCCAACATCCACCCGATAATCGCAGCAATGGTCAGGATCGTGCCAACGGCGAGAATAATCGGGTTGAGCATGATGCCGATGAAGGCTATCACCAGCGCCATTGCCAGGGCGAAAGGCCAGAGACTGGGTTTTGGGGCCAGCCTCTGCTCCTGGACCTCCAGGGGCACTTTCTGGCGCTTTTTTGCCGGTTGCTCCGGCTCTTTCTCTTCCTGACCGGACTCGTCTGCCACGTTTTTCCTCTTTTCCAGATGCTGAATAAACCGGGACCGGGTGTTCGTCAGAGCCAGGCCAGCATCCAGGCCTCTCCTGCTCTGCGAACCCGCTTTTCCCAGGCAGGAGCGAGCAACCTGTGGGTCGCTGTTCCTGCCTGGAAGCAGCCTAATGGGTCGCGGTTTTCCAGTCAGCGATATCCGGGTTCTTCTTATCGAAGAACGGGCGGCGGCTGCGCACGATAGGCAGAGTCAGGAAGTTATAGGGTTTCGGCGGCGAAGCCGTATCCCATTCCAGCGTAAAGGCATCCCACGGATCGGTGCCGCACTTTTCGCCAAAGCGCAGGGTTTTGATGAAATTCCAGAGGAAGACCATCACGCCAATCGCGATCAGGAACGCGCCCAGGGTCGAAGCCAGGTTCATCTCATTCCACCCCAGCGTGCCGGGATACGTATAGTAGCGGCGCGGCATACCCAGCAGGCCCAGGATATGCATCGGGAAGAAGGCCAGGTTAGCGCCAATCAGGAAGAGCCAGAACTGAATCTTGCCCAGGCGCTCATCCAGCAGCTTGCCCGTCATCTTGGGGAACCAGTAGAAGATGCCGCTAAAGATCGCGAAAACCGAACCACCGAAGAGCACATAATGGATGTGCGAAACCACGAAGTAGGTATCCGTCACCTGATAGTCGAACGGCACCACGGCCAGAGCCACGCCATTCAGACCGCCGATCAGGAACATGCCGATGAAGCCCAGCGCGAAATACATCGGGACTTTCATATTCAGCTTGCCGCCCCAGATCGTACCGATCCAGTTGAAGATCTTCACCGCAGTCGGGATAGCGATCAGCGTCGTGCTGGTGGCGAAGAAGGCCTGAGCCACCAGAGGCAGACCGACCGCGAACATATGGTGTGCCCAGACAGTAAAGCTCAGGAAGCCGATGGCCACGCCCGACCAGGCCACAAAAGTGTAACCAAAGATCGGTTTACGCGAGAAGACCGGCAGAACCTCCGAGGCGATACCGAAGGCCGGCAGAATCAGAATGTACACCTCCGGGTGGCCGAACGACCAGAAGAGGTGCTGCCAGAGCAGAGGGTCGCCGCCCGCGCCAGCCTGGAAGAAATGCGTCCCCACGTGGCGGTCCAGCAGCAGCAGGATGGCCGCTGCGGTCAGGCTCGGCAGAGAGAAGAGCAGCAAGAAAGAAGTCACCATCGTCATCCACACGAACAGCGGCATACGGTTAATCGTCATGCCGGGTGCGCGCATCTTAAAGATCGTGACCACAAAGTTCAGCGAGCCGGCGATGGACGAAATGCCCAGCATCAGGATACCCAGAGCCCAGAAATCCATGTTCAGGCCAGGAGTACACATCACGCCATTGCCACACGTCACCTCGGTCAGAGGAGCGTAGCTGAACCAGCCAGCATTGGGCGGAGCGCCCACCATAAAGCTGGCGCTCATAAACAGACCGCCGAAGAGCACGATCCAGTAGCCAAACGCATTCATGCGCGGGAAGGCCATGTCGCGTGCGCCGATCATCAGCGGCACTACATAGTTACCAAAGCCCGTCAGCATCGGCATCAAGAAGAGGAAGATCATCGTCGTGCCGTGCATCGTAAAGACTTCGTTATAGGTCGAGGCGTCCAGCACCTTGCCATCGGGAACCGCCAGTTGAGTGCGGACCAGCAGTGCCTCGATGCCTCCGACCAGGAAAAAGAAGAACGCGGTGAAGATATACATAATGCCGAGCTTTTTATGGTCGACAGTCGTAATCCATTCACCTATGTATGTCTCACTAAAGCGCTTGCGTCCTGCAACGCCTACGTCTCCAGCGGCAATACGGGTTGCCATGCGCAAATCCTCCGATATCCAATCGCATAGCTGAACCAGCTACGCACAGCTCTGTTCTAGGTCAGGCTCTCCAGGTAGGCTACCAACTGGGCGATCTCGGTATCCGAAAGCTGGCGAATATTCATATCGTTACCCTGCTTGACACCCTGGGGATCGTGCAGCCATTTGTACAGATTGCAGGAATCCTGATTGACAATATGGGCATCGTTTCCTGATCCCTGGACCTGGCAGGTGCCGGGGTCCCAGGCCAGTACGCCACCTGCGATCAGGCGCCGCGAGCCAAAGTGGGTCAGGTTGGGACCCATGAACGTTTTAGCATCGCCAAAGCTGTTCATATTGGTGCCCACCACGCCATGACAGCCCGCGCAGCCAGCGCTCGTAAAGAGAGCTTTACCGGCCTGGGCGTTGGGATCGCTGGACTGCTGCGCCGCCTGCTGCTGGCCAGTCAGCCAGGTCTGATAATCGTTCGGCGCGAGCACCTTGACATAAAATTCCATGTTCGCGTGTTGCAGACCGCAGAACTCCGTGCATTCACCACGGAAGTAGCCGGTCTTATCGGCCTTGAACCATTTGGTGTTATCATGGCCGGGCACCACGTCCGTCTTACCGGTCAACTGGGGAACCCAGAAGCTGTGGATCACGTTATCAGATTTCAGATCCAGGTGAACGATGGTCCCGGTCGGCACAACCAGTTCATCAGCTGTGATCACACCCGCGTTCTCATAATCGAACTCCCACCACCACTGGTGGCCGACCACGCGCACGTTCAACGACTGGCCCGCCGGCTGGCTCAGGCCAAACATCGTGTAGATGGTCCCGATGAGCACCGCGAAGAGGAAGAGGGAGGGCAGAACCGTCCAGATCAACTCGACCTTATTATTGCCATGCGTCTGTTTCGGCATCGGTGAGTTTGGCCGCTCACGGTAGCGAACGATTGACCAGATGAGTAATCCCTCAACCACTACAAAGACGATTGTAGCGACCACCAGGATGAACCAGAATAGACCCGCTTCGCTGGCTGCCACAGGACCATACGTGTCCAGGATGGACGGCGAATTCTCGCCACAGGCCGAGAGAAGCAGCGAGGCAAGCAATAGACCTGAGAGGATCAACCCCCAGCGTTTCGCCCCGCGAAATATAGGCATCCTCACTTCTCAATCTCCTAAAGAATTGATCATTGATGGACAATAGCGTCCATATTGAAATGACACTCTTTCCATTTTATGGTGCCAGTGTAGTCATTGTGCCCGAATGGGAACTTGCAATCCAGGGCGAGGACCTTACAATGGCCTGAACACGGCCAATCACTATCATGTTTGACAGCGTACCCCGGAGCTTGCTTTTAGTATAGGCGGCTATCGTTCATCAATTGATACTGTAGCAGTTTGTTTGCAGGATGACAAGAGCGATGTAAATTGGCGTGCTCATTTTTGAGAAAAGGCTGTCGGCTTTTCTCCGATAATAATAAAAGCTTCCCAGCGCGGACTGCGCACAATTTCGGAGCGGCGGGTGAGGCCGCATTGCTCCAGGGGGATGTGCTGACCGAAGGGGGCGTTGTCTACTGTTATGGTGATGGGGTTGGTGCGTTCCCGGGTGGAGATGACGTTTGGCGCGGGCGAGTTCCGGGCAGCTTTTTTGCGCGGGGTGAAGATGGTGCCAGGTCCGTAGACCAGCGTTTGCAGGAGGAGCAGGATGGGCTGGAAGAAGCCAACCGGCAGCAGACCGGCGCCTTCGACGACGATCAGCCGTCCGCCGGGGCGCAGTACGCGCTCGACTTCGGTGATGGTGTCGGGATCATAGATGTATTCGGTGGGAAAGGTGCTCACTACGTTGTCGAATGAACTGGCGGGAAAGGGCAGGTGCCGGGCTGAACCCTGGAGGATCAGACCGGGTGAGCCGAGCTGGCGGCGGGCCAGGGTTTGACGCGCTGCTTTGAGCATCTGCGGCGAGTGTTCGACGGCCTGGCAGGCGTAACCGGCGGCCAGCATGTCGGCCAGCAGGTCGCCCAGGCCGCAGCCCAGTTCCAGTACGTCATGACC
>DASZXF010000415.1:0-3822 GCA_035546055.1 Ktedonobacteraceae bacterium | reverse complement strand
GGTATTTATGCGTAATTTGCTCCTCTACATCGGCTACTATGCCTGTGTGCCACTCCCGGCTCAGGGGAAGTGGCACGTGTCCCCTGCCTGTCTGTGAGAAAAGCTCATATTCTTGCTCGTTTTTTCTCTTGAGCATCCCTGGCTTTCCGCGTTTCTGCCGCGAGCATTCCGCGTATGTTCCGCGCAGAGAGGCGGCTTTTCCGCTCATTTCTATTTGTTGATTGGTTATGATATATGCCGTGCCGCATCCGGCCATATGCTCGTGGCAAGTGTCCTCCCACCTGCATTTCAAGATGGAGTAGTTGCCGTCTTAGCAATCGAGATAACGTAACCGGGTCTGGTATATCATGCAAGCCGCTCTTTGGCCAGGACGGCTTGCCAACGCTCTGCCTCTTTTCAACAAGATCGAGCTTCGTTGTGCGCGCAAAGCCGTAGCCGGCGGCAGGTTCGCGTGAAGAGGAAAAGGCGGGGCAAGCGGGAAAAAAGATGTTTTCCCTGAGAGAAATCTTCATATTGAAGCACAGAAATGTAGGACATTTATGCACCAAAACCACAAACCGCGCCTGTTTATGCTGGCCTTTTCGTGCATGGCAGCGTTGGTGATGATTCTGAGCGCGTGTGGCGCGCCTTCCACCACCAATCAACAGGGCAATTCTGGTGGCACGCCGGTCAAAGGCGGCACCTGGGTTGACGATCTGTACGAAGAGCCGGATTCATTGATCCCGAATGCTTCCACGGAAACCTTTGCCTGGATAGTCGATAACACGATCTGGGCGCCGCTGTTCTATGGTGATGCTTCCGGCGCGATCACTCCTGGACTGGCAACACAGGTACCAACTCTGAAGAACAACGGCATCAGCCAGGATCTCAAGACCTGGAAGATCACCCTGCGCTCCGGCCTGAAGTGGTCCGATGGCCAGCCGCTGGACGCCCGCGATGTCGATTTTACCTGGAAGCTCTGGACCAATCCCAAGTTCACCGCTGCTTCGACCATTGGCTATAATCTGATTACTGGAACGGATATTTCGCCGGATAATCTGACTATCACCTTCCATCTCAAGCAGGCCTACGCGCCGTTCCTGGCCCTCTGGACCGACGGTGCCACTGGTATCCTGCCTCAGCACGTCCTGAGCAGCATTGCGCCAGATAAACTGCTCACCTCGTCGCAGAACCTCGATCCGACTGTGAGCAGCGGTCCCTTCACCCTGACCGAGAGCAAATCGGGGACGAATTACACCGTTTCGCGCAACGCGAACTATTATCGGGCGGCGGAAGGTTTGCCCTACCTGGACAAGATCGTGTTCCGCATCGTCACCGATCAGAACACCATTCTCAAAGATTTCCAGTCCGGCACCATTAACTCGTCCTGGTTCCTGGATGTGACCAAGACGGCGGCGTATCAGCAGCTCAGTAACTACAAGCTGTCGTTCAACCCGCACGCCTCCAACTTTGAAGCGCTGTACTTCAACTTCAAGAATAAAGTGTTGTCTGACAATCCCGAGGTACGCAAAGCCATTGCCATGGCCATTGACCACGATGCCCTGATCACCACGGCTCGCCGTGGCCAGGCGGTGACGCTGTGTACTGACCACGGCCAGGCGTATACTCCTGGCTACCAGGCGGACGCTCCCTGTCCCAAGTACGACATTGATGGCGCCAAAGCATTGCTCGCCTCGGCGGGCTGGACCGCTGGTAAAGATGGTGTCCTGACCAAGAACGGTCAGCGTCTGGAGTTCCAGTATTCGACGACCGCCAATAACTACTGGCGCGCCGATGACCAGTTGATCATCCAGTCGAGCCTGAAATCCATTGGCATTCAGCTGGACATCACCAACTACCCGGCCAGCACTTTCTTTGGCACCTTCCTGCCCGGTGGCGTGCCCGGCAAGTACGATATCGCGGAATACGAGCAATCGTTCACTTACGATGCCGATGACGCGTCGGCCTTTGCCTGTAACCAGATCCCGCCGGCTGGCTCGAACTATTCCTTCTACTGCAATCCTGATCTGGATAAACTCTTTGAGCAGGAACAGACCACGGCTGATCCCACGGCTCGCCAGCAGGTCTTCAACCAGATCCACCAGATCTACCTGACAGACTTCCCGTTTGTCACCCTTTACAGTCCGACCGATCCATACATGTACAAACTCACCGGCCATAACTACAATCCTGGTCCGATGGGCGCGTCTGAGAGCGTCGGCGTGTGGGAGTGGTGGTGTACCGGCGGTCAGTGCTAAGGCGCTGAGCGCGGGCTTCTCCGCTTTCATCTGGCGGGAGACTGAGGGTAAAAAACCTCGGTCTCCCGCTTTTCTTGCCCTCCAATCCCCGCGATCAGGATCTCATTTGTGTCTCAGCGAGAGTACGACAACGTGTCCACGGGCATATAATGGCCATGATGGGCTTTTTCCTCCTTTTGCCTCTGCGTTTTCCGCACAACTTCCGCGCACTTTCCGCGCATATCCCGCGCGCAAAGCGAGATTTTCTGCGACTTTTCTGCACGAGTCAGGTTACTATATATCTCAATACCACGATCAGCCGGCGTGCAGATGGTACGTGTCCTCCCATCTGCATTGCAGGATGGAGTAGTTGCCATCCTGGTCGTAATAATTGCGCCGGACTGGTAGAGTGTGCAAGCCGATCTGGCCAAAGCGGCTTGCCTGTACTCTGACTTTACTGCCAGGATGAAAAGCTGTTGCCAGCGGCTGGTGCCTCCTGTTGTAGGGTCAGAGGATGGAGGAATATGTGAGGGTACCTCTTAAATAGAAGTACCTCTATGTCAAAACACGGAAGATAGGGATTATTTATGCACCAACCCCACAAATCACGCCTGTTTATGCTGGCCATTTCATGCATAGCAACGCTGGCGATGATTCTGAGCGCGTGTGGCGCGCCTTCAAACACCAATCAGCAGGGCAACTCCGCTGGCACGCCGGTTAAAGGCGGCACCTGGGTTGACGACCTGTACGAAGAGCCGGATTCATTGATTCCGAATGCTTCATCCGAAACCTTTGCCTGGATGGTCGACAACACGATCTGGGCGCCGCTGTTCTATGGTGATGCTGCCGGCCATATTACTCCTGGCCTGGTTGCTCAGGTGCCGACTCTGGCAAACGGCGGCATCAGCCAGGATCTCAAAACCTGGAAATTCACCCTGCGCTCCGGCCTGAAGTGGTCTGATGGCCAGGCACTGGATGCCCGCGATGTTGATTTCACCTGGAAGCTCTGGATGGACCCCAAGTTCACGCCAAACTCAACCGTTGGCTACAACCTGATCACCGGAACGGACATCTCGCCGGATAACCTGACCATCACCTTCCACCTGAAGCAGGCCTACGCGCCGTTCCTGTCCCTCTGGACCGATGGCGCTACCTCGCCTCTGCCCCAGCACGTCATGGGTAGCATCGCGCCGGATAAACTGCTCACCTCGTCGCAGAACCTCGATCCGACCGTCAGCAGCGGTCCCTTCACCCTGACCGAGAGCAAGCAGGGCAGCGACTACACCGTTTCGCGCAACCCGAACTACTACCGGTCGGCGGAAGGTCTGCCCTACCTGGACAAGATCGTGTTCCGCATCGTCACCGATCAGAACACCATCCTCAAGGACTTCCAGGCCGGCACCATTAACTCGTCCTGGTTCCTGGACGTGACCAAGACCACCGCGTACCAGGCGCTCAGCAATACCTACAAGCTGTCGTTCAACCCGCACGCCTCCAACTTTGAGGCCATCTACCTCAACTTCAAGAATAAGGTGATTGCCGATAATCCCGAGGTGCGCCAGGCGATGGCGATGGCCATTGACCACAACTCGCTGATCACCACGGC
>DASZXF010000414.1:0-3355 GCA_035546055.1 Ktedonobacteraceae bacterium | reverse complement strand
AGAGGCGTATCTGCGCGTGACCGGAGATAGCAACCTTGCCGGTGGTATCAGCGGCCAGAGCCGCCTGGGCCAGATCGCTATCTCAGAATCCGCGCCCATCACACGCATCAACGAGGCAGACACGACCACAGCGAGCTTCTCGTACCTCCTGGGCACGTCGATGAACAAAAGACTGCTGAAGGACTATCAAGCATGGCCGGCTGAGTGGCAGAAATTCTGTGTGATCGCGCCGATTAAAGATTTCCGCCAGCAATCGCGTATCCGCTTCGGCGCCTTCGGTTCCCTCTCAACGGTCGCCGAAGATACTGCCTACACCAGCATCACCCTGCAAGATACGGCGGCCACCTACGTTCCCACGAAACGAGGCAATCTGGTCACGATTTCCAGGGAAACCATCGTGAATGACGATCTCCAGGCGATCAAGCAGATCCCCACCAAACTGGCTGTGGCGGCGGCATACACGCTGGCCGAGTTCGTCTATGCTTTCTTGAGCGGCAACCCGACCATTTACGATGGTAACGCGCTTTTCACATCCGGCGCACCACACAGCAATCTGGGCAGCGCTGCGCTGAGTAGCGCTGCCATGCAGGCAGGGGTAACTGCCATGCGCGAACAGACCAACATGGCCGGCAAGCGCCTGGGCCTCAAGCCAAGCTTTCTGATTGTCCCGGCAGAGTTGGAATGGGTAGCGATGGTGGCGACAAAATCGGCAGGCGTGCCAGGCTCGGCCAACAACGATATCAACCCGATGCTGGGGTATGTGACGCCGATTGTCTCGCCCCAACTCACGAACACATCTCAATGGTTCTTCGCCGCCGATCCGCGCGTCGTCGATACCATCGAAATCGGCTTTGTCGGTGGACAGGTCAACCCGGTACTGTTCATTCAGGATCAACCCTTGTTTGGTCTGAACTTTACCCAGGACATTATCAGCTACAAAATCAGGCACGAGTACGGCGGCGCGGTCCTCGACTATCGCGGCCTCTATCGCGGTATCTAGCTGATCTACCAGGAGGAGAAACAATGGGCCGCCAGGCTGCGCAGTCTGGCGGCCCGCAGACAAAGGAGAAGCGATACATGGCACAGATACCGAACACGCGAGCATTGACCGCCAGCACGGACGGCAGCGATGCAGGCACAGTCTTCAATGTGAACACCGCGACAAAGCAGGTGCAGATCCCGAATGGCGCGAGCATCCAGTTTTACAGTGACGCCTACGCCACCGCAACAGGTCAACTTACCGGCAGCGGGCCAGTTTCGGCGATGAGCGCAACCAGCCCGGACCCCGGCGCAGGAGGCACGATTGCGACCGCAGGCGTCGGGGTCGCGCTGGTCACGCCTGCGGCGGCGCGCACTGGCATCATTCTCCAGGCCGGAACCGTCAACGGGCAGGAGGTATGGGTCGTCAACCAGGGCGCAGCGGCCAATACCCTGACCTTTCATACCACGCCGGCGACCTCGAACGTGGCCGACTCCGCGACCGAGCCAGCCATCGCTGGATTGAAGGCCAGGAAATATGTCTGGGTGAGTGCAGTCAGCCTCTGGTATCCCGCGCAGTAAGCAGAGAAAACAGCACAGGAGAAGAACAACACCATGAACATGAAGACACCAAAAGCGACGAGGCCCACCAGGATCGTGAAGCCTGGGGATATCGTCAACTATGTCCTGTCAAGTGGGCGCGGCAAAGGCGAAATACGCCCCGCCATCATTGTGCGCCTGTGGGGCGAAGCGACCGCAGACTCCACCCCTGCTGCACAATTGCAGGTCTTCACCGATGGCACCAATGACTTCGACCACGGCCAGCCAGGGAGCCTCACCGGTCTGCTCTGGGCAACATCGGTCTCACACGACGAAGCGGAGAAGAAACCGGGCACCTGGCACTGGCCAGAAGCCGTGGAGGGGGAAGCCTGATGGCAGGGTTCCTCACCCAGGATGGCGCTGAACTGGCTGGCGGTCTGAACCCCAACAACATCGGTCAGGCGCTTCGCGTCGATGCCAATGGGTATCTCCTGACCGCGCAAGCCGGGGCCAGCAACAGCCCTGCGAACTATACAGCGAGCGGCAGTGCGACCAACGATGGTGACACAGTAAGCATCGCGGTTCAGGACACAGAAACAGCCCTGGTGCAGATCCTGGGCGCTTTCACCATGACCCTGCTCTTTGAAGCCTCGCCCGACAACGGAACGACATGGTATAGCGTCTCAGGCGTGCAGGGAACCGGCACCGTCGCCAGTAGCGCCACCGCGCCGGGTTACTGGCGCGTGAATGTGGCAGGATTTACGAACTTCCGAATCAGAGCACACCCGATCACCAGCGGCACCGCAACTATTACCATTCGTCTGACCCAGGCAGTCAACAACGTGAGCATCGCCAACGCGCAGCCGCTGGGCCAGCAGACCAGCGCCAACAGTTCGAGCGTGGTGATTGCCTCAGATCAGACCGTGCCAGTCAAAGGCGGTACCGTCGAGATCATCGGCAACGGCACCGGCGTGGTCAACGGCGTCAATACTGACCTGATTAGTAGTACGGATGTTTCAGCGTACAAGTGGCTTTCACTGCAAATCCAGGGTACCTACAACGCCACCCTGAGCTTTCAGGCCAGCAATGACAATGTGAACTGGGTCGCAGTCAAACTGATCCTGTTTACCTCGTATGTGGATAACAATACGAGCAGCTCGACCACCAGCACCGGGCAGATCTGGTGTGGCCCGGTCACGTTCCGCTACTTCCGCGTGCGCGCGACCAGCTTCACCAGCAATACCAGCTTAGCAGGCACCCTGGAACTCTACGCGATGGCACCCACACTGCCCATCACGAACCCCAGCGTGTTTGCCGTCCCTCAGAGTGCGGGTGGCACCAGCGATTATCACCTGGTCAGTGCCGCCTCGACCAACGCGCAGAACGTCAAAGCGTCAGGAGGCCAGATTTACGGCTACGACATCGGCAACAACGGCGCCAGCGATGCCTATGTGAAGTTGTACGACACGGCGGGCACGCCCACGGCAGGCAGCGGTACGCCGAAGCGGGTAATCTATGTGCCCAAAGGAAACCGCGCCAGTTTCCACACGACCACGGGCATCCAATTTAATTCAGGGATCGGTTTGACCATCACCGGAGGCGCGGCAGATGCGGACACGACTGCGGTAGCCTCCGCACAGGTAATAGTTGAGCTTGATTATAAGTAGCACGGAGAAAGGAGGTGAAGCAGAGCAGTGAGCAATCCGATACCAGCCGAAAACGCCAACATTGGCACAACCGCCTGGCTGCCAGGGCCAAATCTTGCCACAACGCAGATCCAGGCATACTGTGACCATCACAGCATTGATCAAGGCAGCACGATCAATTTCTTCGTCAG
>DASZXF010000413.1:0-4217 GCA_035546055.1 Ktedonobacteraceae bacterium | reverse complement strand
GTTCTGACCGCCGAACTCCACCATCAGCCAGCCCTTTCCCGGCGGGAACAGCGCCACCTCGTCGGGATG
Source organism: Ktedonobacteraceae bacterium (assembly GCA_035546055.1). Taxonomy (GTDB): domain Bacteria; phylum Chloroflexota; class Ktedonobacteria; order Ktedonobacterales; family Ktedonobacteraceae; genus Paraktedonobacter. The sequence continues at coordinate 4,148 of DASZXF010000413.1, read as the reverse complement.
CAAACCCTTCTTCTGCAGATCATCGATCAGGTTATGGTCAAAGCCCTCCAGGCCAATCGGCTGATGCTTGAGTAGTTCAGGAATCTGGTCGCAGCCAGTATAAATGTCCACGTACCCCAGAACCACCAGTACGCGCACTGGAGGGCTATCGACCAGGCGCGTTTTCGCCTCCAGCACCGTCACACAGGTACACTCGCTGCCCACCAGAGCGCGGGCCACGTTAAAGCCCTTCTCAGGCAGCAGCTCATCCAGGTTATAGCCCGACACCCGCCGGGGAATAGCGGGATAGCGAGCACGAATCAGATCAGCGTATTTATCGCGCAGCGCTTTGAGTTGCGCGTAAATCTCGCCGCGCCTGCCTCCTTGTGCGATAATGCGCGCCAGTTCCTCCTCGCTGGTCTGGCCCACGCGCAGACGCAGCCCGTCGTAGGTCAGGATCTCCATCTCTTCAATGTTATCACCTGTCTTGCCAGCCATGAGAGCGTGAACGCCGCAGGAATTATTGCCAATCATCCCGCCCAGTGTGCAATGGTTATGCGTCGCCGGGTCAGGTCCAAAGGTCAGATGATGCTGCTCCGCCGCGTCACGCAGATCATCGAGAATGACGCCCGGCTGGATGCGCGCCCAGCGCTCCTGTGCGTTCAATTCAAGAATGTGGTTCATGTACTTCGACATATCGATGACAACTGCCGTATTGCAGCACTGCCCGGCCAGACTCGTCCCGCCACCCCGCGTCAGTACCGGTGCCCCATGGCGTCGGCAGACCGCCACCGTCTCAACCACATCCCCGGCATCGTATGGCAGCACCACCCCGATAGGAAGCTGCCGATAGTTTGAAGCATCGCTGGTATAAAGCGCCCGGCTGCCCTCGTCAAACCGCACCTCGCCGCGCACCACCGTTCGCAGATCACGCTCTAACGCGCCGACATCAATCGTCGAGGCGCGCATCTGTCCGCCGCGCACATTGCTGGCGCGGGCATGGGTCTGCGCGTTTTCGTTTAACACATTCATGAGTTTCATCAGACAATCCTGTTTGCTTATAGGAGGTCCACCGAGATCAGCGGACCTCGCGCATGGCAGATCGACAGCATCATATCTCGGCGCTCGTGCCGTAGTACTGGAAATCCTCGCGGAAACCGCCCTGGCCCTCACCGATCTGGCTGTAGTCCTCCACAAACTCAATCGAGCGCAGATATTTCACCATCTTATAGCCCAGCAGTGTTTCCACCCGCAGGCGCACAGGTGCCCCATGCTCAATTGGCAACGGCTGGCCATTCATCTCATAGGCCAGAATAGTCTGAGGGTGTCTCACCAGTTCCATCGTCAGCACCTCGTAAAACGTATGCTCATGTGCCTCCCGCAGCTCCGGTTTGACCGATTGTTTGCCTTTCTGATAGGACGTAAAGACAGCGTACTTTGCCTCTGGCCAGACCTCCACCAGTTCGAGGATCTTCGACAGGCACACTCCGCCCCATTCAGCCACCCCGGACCAGCCCTGGATGCAATTGTGTTTGGTAATCTGCGTCTGCTTAGGCAGTTTGCGCAAATCCTCCAGCGAAAAGACCGCCGGTTTCGCCACCAGGCCCGAGACTTCCAGCTTCCAATTGCGAAAGTTATACTGAGCCAGCGCTTTATACTCCTCGCTTTCCGGGGGACGACCGTTGACCCAGAAATAGGGTGAGAGATCAGACTGTTTATAGCGTTGTTTGGAAACCGCCTTTTGCAGCAGCGCCTTACGTATCGGGTCAACCAGCAGGCCCAGGGCGTGTTGTACACCCCGGCGATTGCGCAGCGATTGCCACGAAGCCCACACATAAATCAGGGCCACCACGCACAGCGCGGCCACGGCAACCGCGATAGCAAAGCCCACGCTGCCCCCGGTCGTGCCCAGCACGATATTGCGGATATTGTCCTGAAAATGCACAATCAAGATCAGCGCCGTATGGACAATCACAAAAAGCGTAAAGGCCAGCATACTCAGAAAATGCAGACTGCGCGCCGCCTGTCTGCCGCCGAACAGCTTGATGTACCAGGGAAAGCGCCCCTCAATCGCCGGTGACATCGCCGCCCCGGTCAGCAGCATAAAGGGAGCCAGCAAAAAGACCACCGCCGCATAGGCCAGTTGTTGCAAAGGATCGAACGGGCGGAAATCGCTGGCCGGAGGAATATGCAGCGTAATGTACGTCAGAAACGTCTCCCAGGCGCGCGGAAAGATCGTCCAGGAAGTCGGAATCAGGCGCGACCACTCGCCTGTAGCAAAGAGCAGCACAATATAGATCACGCCATTCGCCAGCCAGAAAATAATCGAGAAGAAGTGCCAGTGGCGCCCCAATCCCAGATTATCCTTGCCCGGCAACGCCAGCCAGGCAGGCACCGGTACCTCATCGTCCATAGACGTATACAGTCTGTCGGTAGGTACCTTTTTGCGGACCAGGTTCAGCCAGGCCTGCTTTGGGTTGCAGCCATCATTCCAGTACAGCCGGGGATGTGCCCCCGCGATTTGTAAGCCACTGCGAATCAACAGACCGAGAAAAAGCAGATTAATGTAGTGGGTAATGCGTATCCAGATAGGGAAGCTCAACGATGCCAGAAACACATGGATATTCATTGCCTTCCATCCTGACTAGCCTTCTTTGCGCATCTATAGAGAAACATCTTTCCAGGGTTCATGGTTGACAGCACCAGATCTTCCCTTCCCTGCGTGGTGGAGGGGAATTACATTGCAACATGACATAATTCAAGCACGTTCCAAAAGCGCGAAAAGATACTCAGCCCTTTCCAGATCTGGCTTGAGGCGAAGAGAGGAGAGAAGGAAGCGCCATATGCAGATCACGGAACGCAGGAGCAAACCATCATGAGAGAAAAAGAGGGCGAGCAGCGTCAGTCGTATAGCCCTGCTTGCCAGATAAAAAGCACCTCACTGAAAAATGATGAGGTGCTTTTTTGTCTGGCAAGCAGGGCTGAGAAAAGCCCGTTGTTAGCTCAAAAAAGAGCGTAAAACCGGCGCGAGGACAGCGAAAATTACCATACATGTCTGCTCTGCTCGCCTGTTACTCAGGCTGCCGGTTTTGCGGCGAACTCGTGGCGCCGGCGCGTCGAAACAGCAAAGCCGATCCAACCCACAGCACAACGAAAAGCCCATTTACTTTGATGATCTCGGGCACGGAACTACCAGTATCCTGGTACATCCCGGCAAGCAGCGCAATCGCGGCGACTAATGCCTGGGCGAGCGCTGTCGCAAATAACACACGCGACATGCCGCGTGGCTGGAAGCGCGCGGTGAGAGCACCGGTAATTCCAACCGCGAGCACTCCGATATACATCAAGTTAGCGGGTTCGTCCTCACTCCCAATGAGGCCAACCGCCAGGTTCGCCCATATGAGAAAAAGGGCTGTCGCAAGCGCCAGGCCGACGGCCAGACGGTACGCAATGTTGCCCGTCCTCCGCGTTATCAGCTCATACGCCAGGCCGGTGCCGACCAGGAGGGCACCGGCGACCGCGAAATCGCCCGGACTCCAGGCCACCTCGTCAGTAAACTGCATCGCTATCAGGGGCACCAGCAATATGCACGCCGCCGCGAGCACAAGGTAGAGAATGTTTTTGTTTTGCGCCATGATGTGCTTCATCGAGTTACCTTCTTCCTGCTTTTCTTCATCTGGTGTCGCGGTTGTTCGCTTTGCCAGCTCAACCGCTCTCATAATGCCTGTACTATCTGGCATCTATTCTAGAAGAGCAAAGAAGTGCTTTCAACGATCCAGGTGCATAAATGTCAGTGTCCGAGTGCAAAGCGCGTGGTGTATGAGTGTGCTTTGCCAGGAAGGCATCAACCCTTTCTCGGCTCACGGCCAGGTCGGAGGTCTGTTTTGTTCTTCCTCTCAGGTCACTTATTTCAATGAGCGTACATAGACGCCAGGCGTACTCGGCAGCCCGTAATGAGCACATAGAGGACCGTTGCGAGCTTCCCAGAGGGAGACTTGACAGCAAGTTCATCCATATGTTACCATCCATATATGTTAATTATTTCTTTGAAATAATTAACTATGAAGCGTTATGAGGGAACAGATGGCAGGCACCCGAACAGGTCATAAGAGACTCTTGCGTGACCTCAATCAGAATAGTATTTTCAACCTGATTATGGAGCACGGTTC
>DASZXF010000412.1:0-1584 GCA_035546055.1 Ktedonobacteraceae bacterium | reverse complement strand
GTACTGGCTTTTGCTCAATTCCCATGGTTATGAGTTTCGCCGCACGCTCTATGACAGAGAGGCAGCCGCGCGGATCATGGAAGCAAGCGGAAATCCCCTGGCGCACGCGTTTGTCCAGGAAAACGTACTCAGCCTTCCTTCCCCGATTGAGATGACAAAAACGTTGGAGAGCTGGACGCGGTAGACCTGTAGCGGGCCAGGGAGGCGCGGCAACTGCCGGCTGGATACGTCGTCTCAGCGGGATGGAGAGCATGTTCGCAGCGGGCGCTGTAGGCCAGACTATAGAGTTGCGCGGCCTGTAGCGTCTGGTGTTCTTCTGGCGTAAATGGCCGGCCACGCGCGGCCTCATACTCGGCAAGAAAAGCGCGCGCCTCATCTTCGGTGGGCAGCCTGTGTTCGCCGAAAAACTCGGTATAGGTAAAATATCTGGAAGCATGTCCAACAATGATTGGCTCTTTCTCGAAGGTCAGGCTATCCCAATCGTAGATAACACGCACGCTGTCACCAACAAAGCGGAAGTGCTTCGCGCCCCAGTCCATATGTCCAACAACCATGCGCCCGGCGCCATGCAATTTACTTTCCTGCGCCCGGCGGGCTATTTCGTCGATCCATTCCGCGCCGCGCGCCGTGGCCTCGAAGTCAAACAGCCTGCTGTGTGGCGCGGGCCAGATCACGCCCTCTGGCAAACGCGCGTCCAGGGCAGTTTGCTGAGTTACGGTCAGGAGAGCGGGCTCTGTGGTCAGACGCAGGAGCCAGGCCAGCATTTCCGCCATCGCGCGGCGAATGGATGGATCAGATGCCTGGCGATAGCTTCCCTCGTCGATCAACTCTTCCACCGTCGCCGTGCCGCGCGCCAGGGGTTGGGGAGCAAGCAGCGGCCTGGGACACGGATAGCCACGCTCACACAGATAATGCTGTACCCGCGTCACCGCCCGCAAAAAGTCTGGCGAGCGCGAAGCCTGGTGAACCTTGACCACCACGCGACGGCCATCCACCAGGCGCACGCCGCAAACAGCCCCGATACTTGACTCATAGAAAAGATACTCAGCGACTGCCGCACCCAGGGCTTGCTGGCAAAACGCATCGATCAGACCGGTGATCTCTTCCGCCTCCGTCGTGCCAAAAACCACCGGCTCAACAAAATGTGTCTCCCACCGCGCCAGCCAGGAAGTAATCACACCATCATGGGCCCGCATACATGCTTCTTCCTTCTTATGCACTTTCACACAAAAACGGTTTTTTCGCCGCTGAACGCTATTGTACCACTTCGTCTCACCAGAGAACAGCAGAGCTATCTCAAAGCTGCCCGTCTTGTCTGCCGCTGACGCATAAAATTACCTCAAAAGTCTGTTGGAAGGCCTTTCTTCTTTGTCTCCTGGCTCATTTGCTCAAAACGTGGTAGTCTATAGAGAGCAAGAAATCATTCACAACTGTCGGGTTTTTTGTGGGTTTTGTGGTGTGCGATGATGCCCACAGTACGGACGAAGAGGACACAAGCAGCCTGGAGCGCCGGGCGATGGCCCGGAATCCCCCCGCTTGCCGCAAAAAAGATCTAGACAGGCGCTTTTTTCGTGATACAATAGG
>DASZXF010000411.1:0-2581 GCA_035546055.1 Ktedonobacteraceae bacterium | reverse complement strand
ATCTCGCTGGTCGAAGGGACCAGGCGCCAGAAGACGCCGAATGAGATCGCCCTGAATATCCTGATCACCAGTCTGACGATCATCTTTGTCCTGGTGGTTGTTTCTCTGGAGCCGTTTGCCATCTATTCTGGCCAGGCGGTCTCGGTCGCCACGCTGATCGCCCTTCTGGTCTGCCTGATCCCCACCACTATTGGCGGACTCCTCTCGGCGATTGGCATCGCGGGGATGGACCGCATGGTACAGCGCAATGTGCTGGCCATGAGCGGGCGCGCGGTCGAGGCGGCGGGCGATGTGGATGTGCTGCTGCTGGACAAAACTGGCACTATCACCATCGGCAACCGCATGGCGACTCGCTTTGTGCCAATCAAAGGCGTGGAGGAGCGGGAGGTGGCTCACGCGGCGATGCTTTCCAGTCTCTCCGACGAGACGCCGGAGGGCCGTTCAATCGTGGTGCTGGCCCGCGAGCGTTACGGCTTCACAGACGAAATCGACCCCGCGCTGAGCTTTGTACCCTTTAGCGCAACCACCCGCATGAGCGGCGTGGATCGCCTCAACGGCAGCAATGAGCCCGTTCAGAGTATACGCAAGGGCGCGGGCGAGTCCATCGAACGCTATGTGCAGGAACAGGGCGGCGAGACCAGCGCGGAACTGCAGGAGATCGTGACGACCATCGCGCAAGTCGGGAGTACGCCGCTGGTCGTGGCGGAAACCTCAATCCATGGCAGCGGAAAGCAGGCGCGTGTGCTGGGGGTGATCGAGCTCAAGGATATTGTCAAAAGCGGGATGCGCGAGCGCTTCGAGCAGATGAGACGGATGGGCATTCGCACGATCATGGTGACAGGAGACAACCCACTGACCGCTGCGGCAATTGCCAGAGAGGCCGGGGTAGACGATTTCCTGGCCCAGGCCACTCCTGAAACCAAGATGAAACTGATTAAAGAGCAGCAACAGGGTGGTCGCCTGGTTGCCATGACGGGTGATGGTACCAACGATGCCCCGGCCCTGGCGCAGGCAGATGTCGGGGTAGCGATGAACACCGGCACACAGGCCGCCAAAGAGGCCGCCAATATGGTAGATTTAGACTCCAATCCGACCAGGTTGATCGAGATCGTCGAGGTTGGCAAGCAACTGCTGATCACTCGCGGCGCGCTGACGACATTTAGTATTGCCAACGACGTAGCCAAGTACTTTGCCATTATCCCGGCGGCCTTCGCGGTGACCTATCCGCAGTTGAATGCGCTCAACATCATGGGGCTGGCGACTCCGCACAGCGCGGTGCTCTCAGCGGTGATCTTTAATGCCCTGGTGATTATCGCCCTCATCCCACTGGCCCTGCGCGGCATCAGGTACCGCCCGATAGGTGCGGGTCCGCTGCTGCGGCGTAATCTGCTGATCTACGGGCTGGGTGGCATCATCGTCCCGTTCCTTGGCATCAAACTGATCGATCTCATCCTGGTGGCCTTGCACCTGACCTTGTAAGAAACAAAGTGGCGTGAATGGCAAGGCGCTTTCTTGCGGGAAACGCCTCGCGTTCTGAAAGAACAGGCAAGATGAAAACTTTTTTGCAGAAATACCTGCGCCCGGCAGTGGTCATCACGCTGCTGCTGGTGATGGTGACCGGCTTCATCTATCCAGGGATTGTCACGGGTCTGGCCCAGTTGATCTTTCCCAACCAGGCCAACGGCAGCCTGGTCTACGCCAATGGTCAGGTGGTCGGCTCCGCGCTGATTGGACAATACTGGACCTCGGCGAACTACTTCCATGGACGCCCGTCGGTCACGGTCAACCCGCGCACAGGCGCGCCTGAGCCCTATGCGGCAGATAATTCCAGCGCGTCCAACGCGGGGCCGACCAATGCCTCGTACATGCAGACCGTCCAACAGCGCGTCGCGGCCCTCAAGAGAGAGAATCCAGACGCTCCAGCGGGTCCGGTGCCTGACGACCTGGTCACCGCCTCTGGCTCTGGCCTGGACCCGGACATTACGCCTGCGGCGGCTTTCTACCAGGCTCCGCGTATTGCCAGGGCGCGCGGACTCTCCCTGGATCAGGTCAAGAAACTGATCAATGACCATATCCAGGGCCGTTTCCTGTGGATCTTTGGAGAAGAGCATGTCAACGTGCTGGATCTCAATCTGGCGCTGGATGCCTTGAAATAATGCTTTGGGGAAAAGAGACGATATGGATCAGCAGACGCCAGAACAGGAACGCGAGGCCGCCCGCCGCAAGGAGGGGCGCCCTGATCCTGAGGAGATCCTCCGCAAATATAGCTTGCAGGATCAGGGCGCAGAGCAGGCTTCTGTATTTCCGCTCTCTTTCCCCTCCCCTGTGATATCGCCCGCTGAGGTTTCAGAGAAAGAGCGAACTACTTCTTTTCGTCAGCGAGGACGCTTGCGTGTGTATCTGGCCGCTGCCGCCGGGGCCGGCAAGACCTACGCGATGCTCAATGAAGGACAGCAGCGCCAGAGTCGGGGGAGCGACGTGGTGGTTGGCTATGTCGTAACGCATGGCCGCCCTCAAACCCGGGCGCAATTGGGCGATCTGGAGGTGCTTCCTCGCAAACGCGTGACCTATCGGGGGGTGG
>DASZXF010000410.1:0-24325 GCA_035546055.1 Ktedonobacteraceae bacterium | reverse complement strand
AGGTTGGGCCGGGCCCAACCTGCCGCCTCTACCAACCAGGACGAGTCGCGCAGCGACGAGGAGTCAAAGAAAGGGTTCGCCAACGGGATCAAAATTTGAAAATGAGCAAACCCCTGACCGGATCAGGCCTGACGAGGAGCGGACTGATAGGATTTGTCAAAAAAAATGGTGATAAATATTACAAAGTTGTGGTATAATAGTGATCGTGAATTGTAGTGTTCTGTACCAATTTCCGGTGTAACGGAAGCTGGAACAGTGCGCAGCCTGAACGCACTGACAGAGGAGCTGAGAGCATACGGGACCAATCACTGCGACAATACAACGACCATTCAAGCAGCGTCTCATGACACAGCAAGCTGTTAAGTGGACACAAGGCGACGATTTTCAAGCAACTCGCCCTCACACACGGGCAAGCAATATACAGGTGTCTGTTTTTCAAAAGATACCTGCACAATGTGAGGCCGCGCCATCACTGAGAGAAATGGCGCGGTCAGCAATTTTTAGAGGGGCATTCAATGGAGAATGAAGTAACAATTCGGATTGGCGGCGAGTCGGGTGAAGGCACCATTTCCGGTGGCGATATCCTGGCCCTGGCAGCAGCACGCTGGGGGTATCACGTCTATACCTTCCGCACCTTTCCGGCTGAGATTCTTGGCGGCCCCTGTTTGTTCCAGGTGCGCATCAGCGATAAGCCCGTGAAATCGATGGGCGATTACGCTGATGTGCTGATCTGCCTCAACCAGGAAGCGTATGATCGCAGCATTAAGGATTTGCGCCACGGCGGAGTCGTGATCTACGATCCATCTGACTTTACTCCGCAAACCAGTGAGTATATTACTTACGCCATCCCATTCAACGACCTCGCACGTAAAGAGGTTCAGCTTTTCCAGACGAAAAATATGGTCATGCTGGGCGCGATCTCGGCTCTGTTCGGTCCTCCTCTGGAGGCCATTGCCCAGGTCGTCGATTCCAAACTGGCAAAGTCGCGCAAAGCTAACGCGCTGCTGATGGAAAAGAACCAGCTGGCCCTCGATGTCGCGTATAAATACGTGAAAGAACATATCACCAAGCTCGATAGCTATCAACTCGGCGCGGTGGCGAAAGCCGACCGGGTGGTGCTTAACGGCAACCAGGCGGTGGTGGCTGGCGCGCTGGCCGCGCAGTGCGGTTTCTTCGCGGGCTACCCGATCACGCCGGCCAGCGATATCATGGAAGGTCTGGCCAAAGAGTTGCCGCAGGTTGGTGGTACGTTCCTGCAGGCGGAAGATGAAATTGCCGCCCTGGCTTCAGTCATCGGCGCTTCTTACGGCGGAGTCCGTGGCATGACCGCGACCTCCGGTCCGGGCCTTTCGCTGATGACCGAGTTGATCGGCTTTGCTTCCATGAGCGAATTGCCCGCCGTAATCGTCGATGCGCAGCGCTCCGGCCCCAGTACGGGTATGCCGACAAAAATGGAGCAATCCGATCTGAGCTTTGCGCTGGCCGCCGGACATGGCGATGCTCCGCGCATTGTGCTGGCACCCGCCAATGTTGCCGATTGCTACAGCATGATGATCCAGGCCTTCAATATGGCTGACCGCTACCAGATGCCGGTGATCTTTCTAACCGACCAGTCGTTGACCGCGCGCGTGGAAAGCGTTGACCGCGATGCCTTCCAGCCCATGGAACTGCAGGGGCGTCTGGAAGTACACACCACCGACCAGCAGACCAATGGCGTCTACGGACATATTGGCGAACCGGTCGCTGTCGGAGCTGCCAGCGCACATGACTACGCTCGCTACGCCTATAGCGACAATGGCATTTCACCCATTTCAACGCCAGGGGCGGGCTCGCTGGTGTATACGGCAACTGGCCTGGAACATAACCAGCATGGCCATCCCGACTACGAGCCAGAAGACCACGTGGCGATGATGAAAAAGCGTTATCGCAAGCTGGATACGGCCAGAAAAGAAATGCCCCAGCCCACCCGCTACGGCGACGAAGATGCCACTGTGGGCCTCGTCGGCTGGGGCTCGACCGAAGGAGCGATTCAGGAAGCGGTCGACCGCGCACGCGCCAGGGGCTATAAAGTCGCCTCGCTGCATCTGCGCGTCCTCTCACCGCTGCCCGATGAAGTCCTGCATAGCTTTATAACCTCGGTGAATACGTTGCTCGTCCCGGAGTGCAACTATTCCGGTCAGCTAGCCAATTTGCTGGGCGCTCAGTACAGCGTGCAGCCCATTCGAGTCAATAAGTTCGGCGGCATTCCTTTTACCGCCGGCGACATTCTGCGGGCTATCGAGGAGGTTTGCTAACCGTGTCTCAACCAACTATTACCCTGACGCCAAAAGATTTTAAAAGCGATGTCAAGCCTACGTGGTGCCCTGGCTGCGGTGACTTCGGTGTGCTCAACGCCACTTACACCGCTCTGGCTGCGCTCAAACGTCCAGTGGATGAGACGGTAGTGGTTTCGGGCATCGGCTGCTCCAGCCGCTTTCCCCACTTCGTCAGCACCTTCGGCTTCCACAGCGTCCACGGTCGCGCTCTGCCAGTAGCTCAGGGTATGAAGATGGCGCGCCCCGATCTCACTGTCGTGGCTGTGGGCGGCGATGGCGATATGTTCAGCATCGGCGCTGGCCACCTGATCCATGCCGCGCTGCGCAATGTCGACATCACTGTTGTGGTCATGGACAACGAGATCTATGGTCTGACCAAAGGACAAACGTCTCCCACGTCTCCCACTGGCCATACGACCAAATCGACTCCCTATGGCCTGCTGGCCTCGCAGTTCAATCCGGTAGCGACCGCGCTCAGCCTGAATGTGAGCTTTGTGGCCCGTGGCTTCTCGTCCAAACCCAAAGAACTGGCCGCGCTCATCGAGAAGGGCATTCAGCATAAAGGCTTCGCCTTCATCCATGCCCTCAGCCCCTGCCCGACGTTCCACAATACGATGGATGTCTGGAAGGCCAATGTGCAGCCAATGCCGGCGGAACATGACGCCAGCAATCGCTTCAAGGCCATGGAACTGGCGATGGAGACCGAGAAACCTTTCGTCGGCCTCTTCTACCACGAAGAACGCCAGACCATGGATCAGGCCGCGCACCATCTCGTGCAACAGGCCAGACCATTCGATCTGCAAAAATATATGTCTCGCTACGCATAAAGCAGCGGACAAAAAAGCAGCGCGGAAGATGTTTTCTTCCGCGCTGCTGGCTTTTTTTGGGGACGCTCTACCTGGCGTTATAGCTGAGTGTGCGACTGGCGACAGCGGATTGAGCAATCGTGCGCGTGAACCGTTCACCGCATTCCCGGCAGAAAAGACCACTATCATTATGAGAAAAGCCTCCAATAGCAGTCAGTTGGAAAACGGCTGGTTTTCCACACCACTCACACAGGCTGCCCCGAGGGGCGCTATCAGAAGAGACGGAGCGGCGAAATTCACTTTCGGCCATAGAGGTTCCTCCTTCCATTCTATGCGGAGCTTTTTGATTCTACGCAAAAACATTGACGGTGTTTCTTGTTTTACAGGGTAAAGTAAGATAATCCCGGCAAAACAGCACCTACAGGACGCGCGCCAGTGCCCGGAAGCGACGTTGCTCCTTTATCTCGACAACCAGAGGAAATGTGTGGTGGCTATCGATATAAGGTAGAATACCATACTTTACAAAAAAACGCTAGCCTGCTGGCTCGCTTGTCTCAGATTCGGGTTTTCCCCCCTCCAAAGGTGGAAAGCGCGAACTCAAAGCCGAACCGACAACCCAGCCTATCGCTCCCAGGCCAACGGTCAGCCCCAGCCAGACGAGCAGCACCACGCCAAAGGGCAGGTTGGCCATAGCAAGCAAGCCCGCCAGCACAATACCTATGATTAGACCCGCCGTCACACCTATTGAACAGCCAGGATGCGCGAGGTTACGACCCCGTAATGCATTCATCATGGAAAAGAGTATCCTTCACAAGCACAATTTCTTTATCAGGATCATAGCGTGTCATATAGCTATCGTCAAGAGCACGACAAGTCCAGGGCAGATCCCGGCGGCAAAGTATCTGACTGCTTTACCTGAGGAGTAGACTTACAGATGACGATAGGGCAGGCGCGGTAGGCCTGAAAGAACAGAGATTGCCCGGACCCGGGTCAGCGAGGGCCGCAGGTCAATAACTGTCCAGGTATCAACGTATTTAAGGGTATGCGCACGATGAAAAACCGAGGCACATTTCCTTCAAGCAGCGCGCAAAGAGCCGCCAGCTCCCCCGCGCCATCAATCAGCGCATAGAAATGCTTATTTTCAGAGATCCAACTATACTGGTTGTAGATCTCACTCCCAGGCTATGCGGGAATGAGGCTCTGCTTGAGGAATATCGTGTTCTCGGCGATGTCCATCGCTCTATTTTGAAAGGATCTGTTACTCATATGTCCAGCACATTAGCAGGCATCGAGGTCAAAACGACCGGCGAGCCAACCACCAGCTTTATTCCTCCTACCCCAAGAGTCGTTCCTATCCCGGTCAGACAGGCTCCAGCACAGCAGGAAGCCGCCAGACAGGAAGAAGCGGTCAGGCAGACAGCGGAGGAACAGCGGCCAGCGGAGCAACCCCAAAACGCACCGACGCTTTTCTGGCTGATCGCCCCGCTTTCACTGCTCATCACTGGCTGCGCGACCTTTCTGCTGGTACGCCGCTGGCTGAAAAGAAGCGGACAGGACCGCGATGAACTGGCATAACCTGCTGCATTTCTTTTTCTCATCTATTGGTGAGTTCCTGGCCTTTCTCAGAAACCTCATCAATAGATAGAAGAAGAAGTGACCTCGCTTCACGCCAATTCATAACTGAAGACGATCATATCGCGCATGACAATACCGTGCTCCTGCAATGGCGGCTGAATGTAGGCGAAGTAATCCCGTTTTACCGCGAACATGCGAAAGCCACAACGCTGATAGAAGGCGATATTCTCAAGCGAAGAGTTCGCCGTACCAACCAGAAGAGTGCGGCCATGCTCAGGAAGCTCGGCCTGAATGACAGCGATGAGTTGTTTGCCGTAGCCTTTCCCGCGCTCCGCAGCTTGTATGGCGATATAGAGAATCTCGCCAGCCTCCCGCTCACTCCAACGCACAACCGCCGCGCCGACCAGTTGTGCATCGACATATGCGGCATAAGTAAGACAGGCGGGATCGCGTAACGCCGCCCGAATACGCTCATCGTCCTCTTCAGCGTCGTGCAAAATGGAGACAAGCGCCTCTGCCTGTTCACCCGTCACATGGAGACAGCTCAAAGCCATTTTCGTTCTCTTTCTAATTCCCAGGCCGATAGGTGGGCATGATATGATACTGCATTTTCAGGGCAATAATACGTGTAACAGCCTCGTCAATCCGCGCCATACTCAGTTTGCCGCTGTGAATGGCATCCTTGATGGTCTGAATGGTGATGGCGGTCTGCTCGCTGTCGTTCGGTCCCAGAATCATATCATCGCCGGCCTGGAGAGCCTGCACAGCAGCGGTAAAGCGATTCATGCCGTCCATATAGAGCGCGTCGGTCATGACAACGCCATCATAGTGGAGCTCGTTGCGCAGAATGCCGGTGATAAACTTGTAGGAGAGTTCCGCCGGATTTTTGGCATCAATAGCAGGCATCAGAACATCGGTAGGCATGATCATACCGGGATTCAGCAGGGGATTCGAGGACTGAATAAAGTATTTGAAGGGCGCGAGATCAACGTTGTAGATTTTCTCTTTGCTGTTATTGACGACGGGCAAGGTGGTATGAGCGTCGGTCACAGCCCCGCCCAGGCCGGGAAAATGCTTGATACAGGCGATGGTACCGTTGCCCTGCATGGCCTGCATATAGGGAGCGGCGTATTTCTCAACTTCCTGGGGCGTCTTGCCGAAGGTGCGGTCGATCATATCGTAGCCGCCAACTTCGTCTACATCGACATCTGGCGCCAGGTCCACGTTCATACCCAGAGCTTTGAGTTCTTGCGACACCTTCAAGCCCTGCTGGGCCGCGACTTTTGTGCTGCCCGTGGCTGCGATATCGGTCGCCGACATGGCAGGTCCATAAACTTTGTGCAGGCGATTGACAATGCCGCCCTCCTGGTCAACCGAGATGAACAGCGGAATCGGTGAGCGCGCCTGCATATGCGCGATATCGCCTTTGGTCTGCTTAAATGTATTGATCTGAATATCGTACATAATCACGCCGCCCACGTGCAGCGTGTTCAGAGCATAATCGAGATTATCAGAATAGGACGTTTCATTAAATTCAAGCATAATCAACTGCCCCAGCTTATCATCCAGGCTCATGTGGTCCACGTAGAGACTGGCCAGGGCTTTGTATTTCATGTGGTCGCTCAAGTGTTCAAGATCATGAATTTGTTGCGCGGTCAAAGGCAGTTGCGCGTAAGGACCATTGCCAGACGGCAGAGGGGTAGCCTGGACTCCTGCTTCGCTCCAGAAGAGACGCTGGCCCAGAAAGCCCGCGACGACCAGCACAATGACCAGGGCACCCAGGCTCAGCGCCAGCAACCTGCGCCCGCGCCGGGGAGGCAACGGTGGCCGGGTTCCCGCGCTATCGACGGGAGGTGGAGAAAATAACGACATGCAAACATACTCCTGCTAACTGATACATGCATTTACTTCTCTACTATAAGCCTGAACCGGGAGGAATTGTTTCTTTCAGTGTACCACGCTGGGAAGATGGTACCACGGGCTTTCATGGCTGGTCAGATGAAAGCCCGCCACTTTTGGGGCACCCTTTAGAAGCCAACAAAGGCTACCACGCCAATACCGATCAGCACCAGTGAGGTAATGGTGGTGGCGTGCTTTTCAATCCAGGCTCCTTTGATCTGATAACCGGCCAGCGTCGCCAGGACGGTCAGACCCACAAAGGTGAGGATGGTCACAACGGTAAACACACTGAGCACGCCTACGACTTCCATACGACCAAGCGCGCTGGCGGCCAGAGCCACCGGCAAAATCGTCAGATCGGGCGAGGCCGCTACGCCGAAAGGCACCGCCACTGCCGTCAGACGCTTTAACAACGTCTGCTCTTTGCTCTGCCCATGTTCCAATGTATGAGCATGTCCGTGCTCATGTGGATGCTCATGCTCGTGGTGGTGATGGTCATGGTCATGGTCATGCTCGTGATCATGCTCATGGCTATGCTCATGCTCGTGATCATGGGTATGTCCCGGGCCCGCGTGGTGAGTATGGCCCTGGCCAGGGCCGTGCCTGTGCCCGTGAGGACCACGACCGAAACGGCTCCACAGCAGGAAAAGTAGCCCGGTGAGGATCAGCACCGCGCCGACAATGTGGCCCTGCTGTGTGTCTATCTCACGCTGAAACTGCAGACCAATCAACGCGATGATCCCACCCAGCACCAGCGAGGCCAGCACATGTCCCAACGAGGCCAGGAAGGTGATACGCCCGACCCGCAACAAACTCCAACGCTGCGCTCGCGCCACCACCGCCAGGGGTACCCAGTGGTCCGGCAGAATGGAATGAAGAATCGCTACCATCCCGGCAGCTCCGATCAACAACAAAAGCGAAGATATATGCATTGACTTCTCCTTCCCCAGCAGATAAAACGCCCGGTGTCCCTATCTGCTTATCTGAGCAAACATTCAAATAAGTGAACAAAAAAAGAGTCGCCGCATCGTTTTCTCATCAGAGATGAGAGTGGTCCGGCAGGTTCTGCGCGATGTGCTTCGCGTGCGACTCGGCCTCGCGGAACAACGGGCCGAGATGGTGATCCGCCAGCGAGTAATACATGGTCGTGCCTTCGCGCCTGACTCTGACAAGCTGGCGATCTTTGAGCAGTTTAAGTTGATGCGAAATCGCGGACTCTGAGACGCCCACCAGAATAGCCAGGTCGCGCACACAGCAGGCGTGCTGCCGTAAAAGATAGAGCATTTTTAAGCGCGTTGGATCGCCCAGCACGTGAAACATCTCGGCCACCAGCGTCACCAGTTCGTCCGCCGGGGCTGTCGCGCGCAGTTCTTCGACAATTTCAGGCTCAATGGCCACCAGTTCTCGACTTTTTTGTTCACTATCTGAGTACATACTCAGATAATAGGTCAGAAATTTCCGCTTGTCAAGAGCCTTGCCAACCCGGCAATTCTGCCCTAAGCTAGGTATGTACAATAACAGTGGTGAATCAAGCACACAAGCATGTGAGGAACAACAATGCAAGAGATGAAAGAGAACGAACCTGCCATAGAGCAGAGCGGCCAGGCCGTTGAAATGGAGCAGCATCCCGCACGCGAGACGGGACAACCGCCGCATGTGGTCATCGTGGGAGCCGGCTTTGGAGGACTACGAGCCGCCAAAGCCTTGAAAGATGCCCCGGTACGCATCACCGTGATTGATCGTAATAACCATCATTTGTTTCAGCCGCTGCTCTACTGGGTCGCCACTGCCGGACTCTCGCCGGCGGAAATCACCTCGCCGATCCGCCATATCCTCTATCGGCAAAAGAACACCAGCGTGCTGATGGCCGAAGTAGATGGCGTTGACCTGGAGAAACAGCAGGTGCGCATGGGCGAGCGTTCTCTGCCTTACGATTACCTGATCCTGGCCACAGGTGCGCAGGACAACTACTTTGGCCATACGGCGTGGAGCACATACGCTCCTGGTCTGAAGTCGATTGTCGAGGCAACGAATATTCGCGGTCATATCCTGAATGCCTTTGAACAGGCCGAGATGGAAACGGATATCGAGCGCGTCAAAGAATGGCTGACCTTTGTCATTGTGGGCGCGGGTCCAACAGGCGTTGAACTGGCGGGAGCGATTGTTGAACTGGCCAACAAAGCGCTGGCCAAGGACTTCCGCCATATCAATCCGACCTCGGCCCGCGTCATCCTGATCGAAGCCACCCCGCGCATTCTGCTGAATTTTCCTGAAAAGCTGGCCCGTAAGGCCCATAAAGCCCTCAATCGCCTGGGAGTGGAGATCAGAACCAGCGCCCCGGTCGAGAACATCGATGCCGGCGGCGTGACCGCCGGCGGTCAGCACATTGCCTGCAAAACCGTGGTCTGGAGCGCCGGAGTCGCGGCCTCGCCAGCCGGCAAATGGCTGGGCGCGGAGGTAGATCGCGGCGGACGTGTGCGCGTCAACGCCAATCTCAGTCTGCCGGACCATCCGAACGTCTTCGTCATTGGCGACACCGCCACGCTCAGTCAGAATGGCCGGCCACTCCCCGGAGTCGCCCCGGTCGCCATGCAACAGGGGCGCTATGTCGCCGCCCTGCTCAAGCAGCGCCTCAGCGGCGAAGGAGGAACGGAACAGCCATTCCACTATACCGACAAGGGCAACCTGGCCACTATCGGACGCTCCTATGCCATCGTCGATCTCAAAGGCTTCCAGCTCGCCGGCCTGTTCGCCTGGGTACTCTGGCTGCTGGTTCACATTTATTACCTGATCGGTTTCCGCAATCGTCTCGTCACGCTCTTTCAATGGGCCTGGACCTACTTTACCTATAACCGGGGAGCACGTCTGATCACGACCAATCACGCGCATAAAAAGGCCTGAGAAGCTCGTCTATCCGCCTCGCGCCGGAGCTTTGAGCAGCGGGGATAATGGGAAGAGAACAGCGATCTTGCCGCACGTGGCAATGAAACCGGTCGGAGAAAGGCAACGTGTTATGCAAGGGAGCCTGTCAAACATCCAGGCAAGCTCATAAAGAACAAGCGCCAAACACCTAAGAGGAGGAAGAAAGATGACGACAAAGACAGCGCCTACCCAGAAATCGGCAGGTATGATGGAGGGACAGCCCCGCCTGCACCAGCGTTCGCGCGAAATTCAGGGGTATCAACAGATGCGCTCTCTGCCTCTGGGGATACCCGAAGAGGCCGTGGGGCAGAGCGTCACCATGCTTAATCAACTGCTCGCCGATACGATCACGCTCTATCACTTATATAAAAAGCATCACTGGCAGGTGGCCGGCCCGACCTTCTACGAGCTTCACCTGCTTTTCGATAAACACGCTGGCGAAGTGCTGGAATCGGTCGATCTCATCGCCGAACGCATCCAGATGCTCGGCGGCGTCGCAGCGGGTATGCCCTTCGACGTGGTAGAGCGCACCAGGGTTGAGCGCCCGCCCATGGGCATTGAAAGCGTGCCCTCCATGCTCGCGCGTACCGTCGAGGCACACGCAGCCGTCATTCGTACCATTCGTGAGGGTATTGAACTGACCGAGAAAAACAAAGACTATGGCACCAATGACATGCTCATGTCAGATATCCTGCGTATGCATGAAATGCAAGTCTGGTTCGTGTCGCAACACCTGATAGATACTCCTATTAGCAGCGGAGGAAACGGTCACTGAGGTCGCAAGAGAACGATACAGAAAAGCAGCAGATAGCACATATCGCGCAGAATTGCTACGCGATATGTGCTATCTGCTGCTGGTATTCTTTTTATGTCAAGTTATTTCAGTAGTTCTTTTTTCCTATGGTTTCACAGGACGGAAAAAGCCCGCGCGGCACATCTGGACGGGCGTGAGGGCCGGAGGGATGGGAAGATTTTTTGCGGTCTTTTCATCTCAACTATTTTGTAGTACTATTAGCAGCAAGAATGAACAACGTGAGGAAGTCCCAGACCCGTAGTATGTAATCTCGTCCCTGTAGTAAGGAGTACACAGAGCATGCCTGTTGAAACGCACGAAGTAATATTTTCGTTCGACCAACCCGGGGACGCGCGGCATCCCCTTCTCTCTATGCTCCAGCAATTGCTAAACCGTCCTCTGGCAAGAGACTCAAGGGCAGCAGCGTTGTTAGGTTCACAACGAGTTCTGATAATTGACTCCCAACAGGAACGTGCTCAGTATATTGCGCATTTGCTTCACAGTGCTGGCTATTCGCCTCTTTTTGCACCTTCGTCGTTAGATGCGTATACATTATTTCTTCAGGGAAGCTTTCATCCGTTCGCGATTATCTTGAGTGAGGATGGCGCGGCCAATAATCAGTTTTTCCTGACTCGCCTGGCGCAACAGTTTGTGCAACGCTACGATTGGAATGTTCCTTTTATCCGTTTGCAAATTCCCCCTTCCAATCACACTATGCCGCGCTCAACTGAGCCGCTGCCGCAGAATCAGGGCCAGCAGAGGCGACCAACCCTGCCGCTTCAGTCATCGCCGGATTTAAATGCCCGCCCGCTACCTCCACGTCCGGGTACCTCCAGGCCACCGGAGCAGCCGGGACGCCTGGGGGCGCGTCCGCTGCCCCCCCTGCAACCCAATCCACTCTCACAGCCGTTTCTGGGCGATCTATCGGCCCCTTCACGTCCGCCGACAGTTCCGCACAGACCATCAGCACCACAGCCGGCAGTTCCTCCTTCTTTCCCGGAGACACCTGCCCCGCGTGGACCCTTCCCGCCGGCAGCTCAGCGCGGTCAGTCGTCTGTTCCTGCCTCCTCTGTGACAAAATTTGGGAAAAAGCAGGTCGAAAAGTTTTCACTGGACAACCTCAGCATCGGTCGCTATCAATTGAAATCGCTGATCGGCAGCAATCCCATCGGCGATGTCTACCTCACCTATGACCGCCTGCGCGAGCGCGATATCGCCCTGAAAACGATTCAAATCAATATGATCCCCTTCCACCTCCTGGAAGGTCTGGAAGAAGATTTCAATCTTTTTCAGCCAGAGCTGGATCTGCTGCAACAGCTCGAACATCCCCACCTGGTACGCGTGACCAGCATTGGCAAGTCCTATGTCAGTGGATTTCCATTTATCTATAAAACGATGCCCTACTATAAAGAGGGTTCGCTGGCCAACTGGCTGCTCCAGTTCTCTGGCAAGCAGGCCGAGCCGGCGGAGGTCGCGCGCATCATTGTGCAGGTCGCTGATGCGCTCCAGTTTTTGCATACACGCGGTCTGCTGTATCAGAATTTTAAAATGAGCAATCTGCTGGTGACAAATTCCACGCAGAAGATGCGCGATGTGCAGGTTGCGCTGGCGGATCTGCCGCTGGTGCAGGACATCATCAGCCTGCCCAAAACTACCGAATCCTACCGTTATTACGCCCCTGAGCAGTGGGAAAACGAGGCCTTCACCTCGTCCGATCAGTACGGCCTCGCGGTGCTGACCTATGAACTGCTGACGGGACGCGCGCCCTTCCAGGGGAATTCGGACGCGATTATGCGGCGCATGCACCTGACTATGCCCGCACCGCCTCCCAGTTCGTTCAATCCGCACATCTATCCCGTGATTGATAAGGTAATGCTGCGCGCCCTGGCCAAGCGTCCCGAAGAGCGCTTTGAGAGCATCGGCGCCTTCGCCACTGCCCTGGAACAGGCTGCCAGATAAACCGAGCCAGAAGAGGAGGAGTGACAGTTGAGAGACAGCGGGCATATCCGCTGTCTCTCAGCCATCACTCCTCCTCTTTTGGCGCAGGGATGAAAATATCTGAGCGACTCCGTTTTTCTATGAATTTGCTTGCTATCCTGCTTGTTTGCACGTACACTCATATCAAGGGATCTTCCTGCATCGTCCTGTTTCACAGGGAGGATCTCAGGCGAGTCTGGTTGTAGTTTGCGGAAATATCCTTGCTGAGAAAGGTGTTTTCTTCTATGAAAGAGATTAAAGCGAACGTAACTGGCCTGATCGTAGAATGTCTTGTACAGCCTGGTGAAACCGTGACCATGAATCAGGACGTGGTAATGCTTGAGTCGATGAAAATGTACATCCCGGTTCAGGCCAGCGTGAACGGCGTGGTCAGGACTATGAAGGTCAAAGAGGGCGACGTGGTACATGATGGGGATGTGATTCTGGAACTGGAAGAGCGCCGGTGACAAACGCGGGACGTTAAGGGGAGGACACACCCGGCGAAGGAGCATAAGATATGCCGTCGTGTAAGTATTGTGGACAAGTTTTGTGGGGCAATTATATCAATGCGCTGGGCGCCGACTGGCACCCAGAGCATTTTCTCTGCGCCGGGTGTGGACATCCATTGCGCGATGAATCATTTCGCATTGTCGATGGCCAGCCCTATCACGATGCCTGTTACCTGACCTACCAGGCTCCCCGCTGCTCCTACTGTAGCCAGCCTATCTCCGGTCCCTACCAGCGATACGAGGGACGCTCCTACCACAATGAATGCTACCGCGAGCACGTCGGTCCGCGCTGCGCCTATTGTCAGCGACCCATCTCAGGTGTCTACCAGAAATACGAGGGACACTCCTATCACAGCGCATGCTACCGCGAGCATGTAGCGCCGCGCTGCATTTATTGTCATAAACCGCTCTTGAGCGAGTATTTACTCGATGGCTGGGGAGGAACCTATTGCCTGGAGCACCAGGATCAGTATCCCCATTGCTCTTTCTGTGGCCGCCTGGTGCCGCCAGTTCAGCAGACGCCGGGCTGGGATGCCTATGGAGTGACGCGCTGCGCGATCTGCCGCGCCAGCTCGATAGAGGCCGTTGAACAGGCCCAGCCGCTCTTTCAAGAGTGCAAACAATGGATTGCCCGCCAGGGCTTTCGTTTCAATCAACTACCGTTGCGCCTGGAGCTGCACGACCGCCCGACGCTGCTGCGTATGCTCCAGGGGCGCAGCATCAATCACCCGCTGGGGGTTACGCTCTCCTCGCGGCAGATGCGCAATGGCCATCTCTACACCAGCCAGATCGAAGGCGTAGCCATGCTTCAGGGGATGCCGCCCACGCTTTTCGCCGGGGTCGTGCTACACGAACTGGGACACGTCTGGCTGACCGTTCACCATATCGAGCACCTTCCCCCCTGGGCCGAGGAGGGCTTTTGCCAGCTCCTCTCCTATCGCTATTACAGCACGCTGAACACGCCAGAAGCTCGCTACCACGCTGAACGCCTTGAACATTCCAATGACCCTATCTACGGTGAAGGCTTTCGTAAAATGCGTGCGCTCGCCGATAAGATGGGCTTTCAACGCTTCATCGAAAATCTGCAAACGGGCAAACGGCTCCCCGGCATATAATTCCCCGACACGCTGACACCAGGCAAGCATTTACGCACGAACACACTCACCTTAACCGTTTTCTGGACCAAAAGTACCAGATTTGTGGTTTTACATGCGTATAAACAGACAGTGAGTGCTACACTATGGGAGGTAAAAGTGTGAAGATATTTCTATTCAGGAAGGCTGGTGTCTGTGAAAAAAGTCTGGTGGGTATGCCTCTGTCTCCCGTTGATGCTGTTGCTCGCGGCGTGTAATCCTGCGGCTACGTCGCAGCAGATACCATCACGTCCGCTGACCAGCGATGCGCTGAATCATAGCAATCCCCAGGCGCATGTTTTGCCCACGCCAACAGCGACACCAATGCCGCCTATGTCTATTCCCAGCCAGAAGTTCACCCCGACGCCCAGAGCGGGCCAGGGCGGTGGATCATCCTCCTCTTCCAGTTCCAGTTGCGTCAAATTCAGCAACGATACCACTCGCGTACCGGCCAAAAATGGCGGCCTGGCGGCTCCCTACGGCGCAGCTCCTACTTCCTCGCTGGCCCAGCAGTTCGCCAGCCAGCTTTTCCAGCTTATCAACCATGAGCGTACCGCCTGCGGCCTGCCCGCCTTTACCTGGAGCGATACCCTGGCCAAGGGGGCTCTGCTGCATAGCTGGAATATGGCTCACTGCGGCTTCAGCCACACCTGCCCGGATGGCATGAGTCAGTGCCAGCGCATCGCCAACGAAGGCTTCGCCGGTCAAACCGATTGCGGCGAGTGCATCGGCGGCGCCGGCGGTACCTGGGCTTCCGTCTCCTCAATCCAGGAGAGCATGGAGCATGAACCAGTCACCGGCTGGCACCGCATCCACCTCTTCAGTACGACATTGCATTACATCGGCATAGGTGTATACATCGATTCAAGTGATTACGTCTGGTTTACTGAAGATCTGGTCAGTTGAGACATGGCATTTTATCCTTCAGATAAAAATTCGTCCGGGCTAACCCTGGATTTTCGGTCCGAAATATGTTATACTTATTACGTTATCGAGAGCAGCCGCCTGTGTGGCTGCTTTTTTCTGTTTAAAATGATGATGTGCGCGGTCTGGCATGGGGATCAGATGCCGGCGATTTCGGCAATTTCGCTGCCCGCGATGTGGATGGCGGACTCCGTGGCGCGCATGGCCAGCCATCCGTCGCACTGGATAAAAGGGCGGAGTACAGAAAAATGGGGTTCAGAAGTCGCGCGCCTGAGAAAATTGCTGGACACAGCCCGAGGCAGGCCGATCATGGCTGTTGCGCAAAAAGATCACGACCGGGTTCCAGGCAATTTGGCAGGATGGGGCGGTCCATCCAATGACTCTCCGAGGCAAATACCGCCTGCAAGAAGCCACCTCTGACGTATTTATACCGCTCCTTGACGATCCCCTCCTCCTCGACTTTGAGATACAGCCCTTCCATAATCCCGCTGGTATCGGTTTCTTTGAGCACGCGCGCGTAATCAAGACCCCGCTCCGCGCAGAGCTGCGCCAGCAGATGCTTCTGATCCTGCTTGATAAAATGCGAGGGACCGATCAGCTTTTTGAGCGTCTGCAACGTATCAACCGCACCCTCATGAAGCACCTTGACAGAGGAGACAAAGGGCAACGAGCGCAAAAGATCGCGGCGCCTGGCGGTGCTCAGAAAGGTCAGATCGCTTTTATCGAGGACATCAAACTCCATAAAATAATGGGGCAGATCGGTGTAAAAAACGGTGTGTTTGGCATAGAGCCACTCGCCATACATCACGTAACGCTCACTCAGCACTTCCCATAGCTCAAAGGTATAGCGGTGTGCCCAGGTTTTGAGCAGATGAAACTGCTTTTCGCGCTCGCCGCCGCTCAAATAATGGCCCCGACTCTGCAGTTGCAGACGCCCACCCGCGTCAAAGCTGATCGCGCTATTGGCACCATCCATCTTCTCTTCGACGACCAGAAAACGGCCCGCGAATTCGCGCAAGGGTACGACCTCCAGATCCTCATCGCCTTTCTGGATACCGGAACCTTCAATATGCTGAGTACGTGGATATTTATAAATCTCGTTCATTACTGCTCAATTCTGGCAATCACGATCAAATGGTTTAAGACATATTCAAAACGCACACGCGTAACCCCCAGTTCAGTCAACATGGCCTGGATATCGGCCTTTGTGAAGAGGTGGATGTGTTCAGGATTATCATCCGCCCTGGAGGGAACTGATAAAAGCACAAAACGGCTGGCGACCCGGCATACCTCGGCCAGCGCCAGGCGGGGGACGGGGATATGTTCAAGCACTTCCAGCATGGTCACGACCTCAAAACTGCGCCCGGCGAAAGGCAGCGCAGTGACATCGCCATGCAAGGCGCTCAGGCGTGTGATACCGCCCGCCTGCATGGCCTGCAGATCGTTAACCCGATATTCCAGGCGATCAAGGCACGTCACCGGCAGATCAGGCCAGGCGTCGAGCAGGGGCCAGAGGAAAACGCCGCGCCCGCTGCCAATATCCAGCAGATTCGCCGGCTGCAAACCTCTGAGAATGCCCAGAATTTTCTGGACACGCGGCAGACCCTGCGTATACTTGAAGCGATGAATGCGCAGTTCGTGCTCATGCGCCAGTTCAACCAGGCGCGCACGTTCGCCAGCGCTCAGCGCTTCTAGTTCCGGCTGAAACAACTCCGGGTACCGCTGCCCGGCGACAGCGGATAACTTGCCACGTATATAAGCGGCAGCCAGCGGTTGATAATACTCACGTTCATTTTGCATAGCAGGGCTATGATAACATAGATTTTTGGAGATTTATAGCCGCTTTTGACGCGCATTCTCAGAGAAAGGCAGCGCGGCTCCGAAAATCGCTGGATGCAGGTTCGGAGCCGCTCTGCCTTTCTCTGTCTTGCTAATGCTTCTCCAGATATTGAATGGCGGCGATGAGCTGAGCATCGCCACTCTTCATGATTTGAGCCAGGGTCATATTGCCCTGCGTCTCAATATCGGGAGTCAGAATGGTCGCGTTGGGGTCCATTGGTACGACGAGATCAGGGGTAATTTTGTCGGTACGGATGAAATGTCCTTTGGGCGTCAGCCACTCGGACGTGCCCAGTAGAATAGCTGAACCATCCGAGAGATCAAATTCCTGCAGGACGGTGCCGGTGCCAAAGGTTTTGGTACCCATGACCAGGGAGCGGCCATTGTCCTGGAGAGCGCCAGAAACAATTTCGGCGGCGCTGGCCGTATTCTGATTCACGAGAATAATCATAGGAATCGAGGTATCAACTGGCTGACCTGTCACCTCATATTTGGTCTGCTTGCCGGAACTGTCCTGTTCAATCAACACGGTTCCGCTGGCCATAAATTCGCTGGCGGTATTGATCGCCTCCTGGAGATAGCCGCCGGGGTTGTTGCGCAGATCGAGGATGATTTTGGTTGCGCCCTCTTTCTTGGCCTGGAGAATCGCGGCCTTGAGTTGATCCGAGACGCCGCTGGCGAACTGCACAATCTGAATGTGCGCGATGTGGTCCTCCGGGATATAGTGCATGGTCACATTGGGTACCTGGATATTCGCGCGCGTCATCTTAAAGGTCAGCACTTTGCCATCCGAGGGGCGCCTGACCGTCACCGTCACCTGCGTCCCCGCCGCACCACCGATGAGCGGCTGCAAAGAGTTCACGTCCATGCCAACCACGCTCTTGCCGTTGACCGCGATGATGATATCGCCGCGTTTCAGACCGGCCTTCTGCGCAGGCGCGCCCTCAATGGTCGAGACAATCGAAATATCCTTCGTCTTGGGATCTTGCTGGATATAAATACCGATACCCGCGAAGGTTCCGCTTAACTGCTGATTTTCCGCCTTCACATCCTGCGGCGTCAAGAAACGCGTATGACCGGTATCGCCCAGATCACTCAGCATAGCGCGAATGGCATCATAGGACATTTTCTGATAGTTGATCGCATTGCGGTCAACATAGTTCTGATCCACGACCTTCCAGGCTTGCTGAAACAGGCTGGAGTACTGAGCCGATTGACTGGAAGGAGTAAAAAACGAATTGGAGTACGCCTGGTGAGCGATCCAGCCGCCCAGGAAGGAGATCGCCATACAGGCAATCGTAATCGCCACCTGGGTCATGATCCTCATGCGCCGCACATCTTTTTCATCCGGCGCGGGCTGCGTAGCAACACTGCTTGTATCTGCTGGCAGTTGCGCCGCCTGCTGGTCTTCGGCAGGCGGAAGCATAGAAGAATCCTGGTTATCTGGCTGTTCATACCAGTTCGGGTCGTCATATCTCACCCTGGTGCCTCCCCTTAAAATCAATTTATCACGTCCCTGTGTCTGGCAAAAGAGCCGCAAACCGCTTTTCCGCCCGCCGGTTCGACAAAGAAACGCGCATTTATGCCTATCAATACCTGTAATAAGAAGAAACAGGGGTGTAGTTTGCGGGAAACTGCACCCCTGTCTGTCTGATTGTGTACAACGACTGCCTGTCGCCTGAGTCTACACACGGGAATAAACGGACGAAGGCGGGCGAATAATTGTACTAACTCTCGGCCTGACTATGAGCTGCGTCACTTGCATCTGCGACGAGGGCAGGCTTGGGAGGTGTTGATGAATTGGCGGCCTGCTGGGTTTCGGTTGCTCTGCCGTTGGCGGTGGTGTGTGAGCGTGATTTCTCTGGCGAGGCAGCCTGCTTCTTCGGTGGCTCCCAACCCGGTGCGCGCGAAACAATCATAGACATCATGCGGCCTTCCATGCTCGGCGTCTTTTCAATCACTGCCGAGCCTTTGAGCACGTCTGCGATGCCATCCAGTAATTTCCGACCAATGTCAGGGTGACGCATCTCTGCGCCACGGAACTGTACACTCACGCGCACCTTATCCCCCTCGGCCAGAAACTCCTGAATCTTGCGTGTCTTTACTTCAACGTCATGCTCATCCGTGCGCGGGCGCATGCGAATCTCTTTTAACGTGATCGTCTTCTGGTTCTTACGCGCCTCATTTTCCTTTTTTGCCTGCTCATACTTAAAACGACCATAGTCCATGAGCTTGCAGACCGGTGGTACTGCGGTTGGCGATACTTCAACCAGATCAAGGTTTCGCTCACGGGCAATATCGAGCGCTCGTACTGGGGGCATCACTCCGATCATCTCGCCGTTTTCATCAATCAAACGCACCTCACGCGCACGTATGCGCTCATTCACCCGCGTCTCACGCGGACGGTCGTTCCCCCGAAAATCCCTGTTAATAGGCCAGCCTCCTTTTTGGTTGCCGATGCTGTTAGGATAGAATTACTTCTCTTCAATAAGACTATGCCGGGTTTCAACATACATAGTGAACCTGCTAGAGTGTAACATACTCACCTATGCAAGTCAAATTGATGCCCCCTCTTTGTGCGCGGCCCGCCCTGGCTTCTCGCGCGCTGCTACCTCCTTTCGTGAATGGTGCGCCTCGCGGCTGTCATGCTTCCGTCCCTTTTTTGGCAGATGTCTGGCAGACACCGTTGCCAGCGGACGGAAGTGGCGTTTCTGGATCAGGCTTCGACGCAATCTGCTTCACGCGAAGCTCTGGCATAGGCGTAAAGCAGAGGCGGTAGATGATAGCGCAGCGATTCTACAGCGCGGGAGTTGCGCGGCCTGCTGACCAGTTCAACCAGCGAATGACGCACAAAAATGCCCAGGCTGGCGGCGGCAGAGGCCAGTTGTTGCGAAGGTACCTGCACGTTGTTTCTGACTCCTCCGGCAGATGCATTGCCTGTGCTCCCTCTGAGCGCGGAAGACTCCTGGTACGCGACTGCTTTTTCCGCGTCGTTGCGCTCATATATCCTGGCGACGCTCTCCAGGTCGAAATCCTGCTGACCGAGCATGGAGAGTTGCACAAACTGCTGGCGTTTTTCGGGATCGAGCGCGCACAGTGATTGCGCGAGCTTGCTTTGCAGTTCGTGCTCGCTGTCAAGAATGGTCGCCAGGGGATGCATGGTGACCTGCTCGGCCATCAGGGTCAGGGGAATGCCTTTGGCGGCTACGGCGGTCGCGGCGACCTCTATGGCCAGGGGCAGGTACCCGACTGCGGCGCAAATTTGCCCGCTTTTCTCCTGTTCGGCGGCGGAGATGGGGCGGCCCAGGACGGCGCTAAAAAGCTCCAGGGCGCCCTTGTGCTCCAGCGGTTGCAGATGAAAGTGTCTGTTGATCAGGGTCGGCGCGGGAATGTAGCGGCTGGTGATGAGCAGCACGTGGCGAAAGGCCGGAGTTCCGCCGACTTTGCCGGGCGGTTGATTCAGGCTGAGCAGCGCTTCCATGGCTTCGCGCAGGGGAAAGTCGGCCTCTACATGGTCGAGCAGCAGCAGCAGACTTTTCTGCGCCAGGGTCTGCTGGGTGCGCTGAATGGCCCTGGCCAGAGCGATCTCTTCCGGGTAGACGCCTGGCGCATCGACCAGGCTGATGCCCGCGCGCTCGTCCTGTATCTTGCCTGCTCCAGAACCGTAGACGGCGTTGATTTCGTCGAGCAGACTGAGCAAGCCACTGGTGCCGTGTCTGCCAGCGCAGGAGAAGGTCGCGCTGCCGTGATGGAAAAGCTGGCGCAGGTGACGATGATCATTGTTCAGATTATGTAAGACTTCATAAGCCAGCGTGGTTTTACCAATCCCCACCATGCCTGTGATGGCGCACACTCCCGATTCCATAGAGGCCAGTGCTTCGCCGATACTGTCGATCAGTTCGTCGCGTCCGCAAACGTATTTGGGACGCGGTGGTAGCGGCGGCGCGGCCTGCACAATCTGTTTGAGATGTTCGCTCAGGCGGCGCAATTGTTCACGTTCTTCTGTATTCAGATTTTTAATCTCAGCCGAGCGCAGATATGAACGCAGATCAGCTTGATTTGTACACAGGTACCAGGCCAGCGTTAAAACACGCTGACGGGCAGAATTGCGGAATGGGTGAGCCAGTTGGCCAGCCTCCAGGCGCGCGAGAAAATCTTCTGAGATACCCACATCGCCAAGCAACGGATTCTGGCGAATCTCTTCAACCAGCCGGCGCTGACTGGGCCAGCCACACTTCCGGCGCTGGGTGCCGACCCAACGCCCAAATTGTATCGCGTCCATACAAACCTCGCCGATAGACGGAATGCCATATGATAATTGTTCGTTTCCTGGAATTTTGCCCGGCGTCATCAGGGCCAGCAAATAGTTCCTCTATTTTTACGTTGTCAGATGGGCAAATATCACATTGATGAGTTTTTCAAAAAGGGGCTGCGCGAGGCCTGTGGAGCCTGCCGAGGCAAGAAACGGGTGGGGAGCACATGTGCTCCTCACCCGCGAAATGGTGGTCATGAACGCACGAACGGGAACGTTAGCACTGGCCGTTGGTACACCACCACTCCCAGATGCCGACCGTTTCGGAGGCGCCCATCGGACCGGGATTGTAGTTATGGCCGGTGAGCTTTTGCATGGAAATGTCGGTCGGACTGTAAAGGGTGACAAATGGGAAGTCTGTCAGCTCGATCTGGTGGATCTGGTTAAAGATCTGCTGGCGAGCCGTGGGATCAGCCGTGGCCTGCTCCTGCTCAAAGAGCTTGTCCAGATCAGGATTGCAGTAGAAGGCGTAGTTTGAACCGGCGGGCGGAATCTGACTGCAGGCAAAGGCCGATGAGTTGTCGGCATCGTAGGTGTACGAGTTCTCGAACTCGGCCAGGTCGTACTTGCCAACCACGCCGCTGGGCAGGAAGGTGCCAAAGAAGGTACTGGCCGGGTAGTTGCTGATATCGATCTGGATACCAATGGCTTGCAGATTGGCCTGAATAATCAGTTCGTCGTCGGCGCGCCAGTAGTTATTGGCGGTCGTCGAATACTGGAATTCCAGACGCTGGCCGTTCTTGGTCATCACGCCATCTTTACCAGCGGTCCAGCCATGCGAGGTGAGCAGCGCCTTGGCGCCATCAGGATCATACTTGGGACAGGGGGCGTCCGCCTGGTAGCCGGGTACATAGGCCTGACCATGATCGGTGCAGAGTTTCACCGCCTGACCACGGCGCGCGGTGGTGATCAGGGCATCGTGGTCAATGGCCATGGCAATGGCCTGGCGCACTTCTACGTTATCAGCCAGCACTTTATTCTTGAAGTTGAAGTACAGCGCCTCAAAGTTGGAGGCGTGCGGGTTGAACGACAATTTGTAGTTGCTGAGTTTTTGGTAGGCGGCTGTCTTGGTCACGTCCAGGAACCAGGACGAATTGATGGTGCCAGCCTGCAAGTCCTTGAGGATGGTATTCTGGTCCGTGACAACGCGAAAGACGACCTTATCCAGGTAGGGCAGACCTTCGGAGGCCCGATAGTAATTCGGGTTGCGCGAAACGGTGTAGTTGCTGCCAGCCTTGCTTTCGGTCATCGTGAAGGGACCGCTGCTCACACTGGGCTTGAGATTCTCTGCCGAGCTCAAAATCTTGTCCGGGGCCATGCTGCTGAAAACATGCGCAGGCATGGGCGCGAGGCCGCCATCGGTCCAGATGGAGAGGAACGGCGCGAAAGCCTGCTTCAGGTGGAAGGTGATGGTCAGGTTATCCGGCGAGATGTCCGTTCCGGTGATCAGGTTATACCCGATGGTATACGCTGGAGTGAATTTGGGATTCATCCAGAGTTTCCAGGTAAAATCGACATCGCGGGCATCCAATGTCTGACCATCGGACCACTTCAGGCCGGAGCGCAGGGTGAATTTCCAGGTTTTGAGATCCTGGCTGATGCCGCCATTTTGCAGGGTTGGCACCTGGGTTACCAGGCCAGGAGTGATCGCCCCTTCGGCGTTGCCATAGAAGAGGGGCGCCCAGATGGCATTATCGACCATGACGGCAAAGGTTTCGGCTACGCCATTCGGGATCAAGGAAGCTGGTTCCTCGTACAGGTCATCGACCCAGGTACCGCCTTTGACCGGCGTGCCACCAGCGTTGCCCTGCTGATTGGTGGTGGAAGGTGCGCCACATGCGCTCAGAATTATCGCCAGAGTTGCTATGCACGAAAAAGCGAGCATCAGCAGGCGTGGTTTGCGGGGTTGGTGCATAAATAATCCTACCTTTGTGTCCAAGCAGAAAGCTTTCTCTCCGAGAAAGCCTCACATATTCCTCCGCACTCCGCTGCTCGTTGCTGAGAGCGCTGCCGGCCAGTCCGTGCCTCCAGCCTTGGCGATCTGGTGAATACAGACGAAGTGTAATGCAGGCCACCTGACCGGCAGTGGCTTACATGCGCACGACCAGACGCGGTTCTGCTATCTCACGCAGAGAGATGGCAACGGTGCCATCCAAAAAGGCAGGCGGGAGAACACATACCGCCTGGCCATAAGCCGTTTCTGGTATGAGATATATAGTAACTGACCCGCTGGGAAAGATGAGAAAAAAGAGGGGTTTCCCGCGCGGAAAGTGCGCGGAAAGTGCGCGGTAGAGGCGCGGAAAAAAGCGGCCAGACAAAGGGGAGAAGCCCGTATTGACCGCCTTCTTCTGATACAGAGAGCAAATCTGTTTCCCGAAAAAAATTGAGGTCTACGCATCTCTCTTCTTCTGACACTGAGGGCAAAGAAAAAGCGGGAGGCCGAGGTTTTACCCTCAGCCTCCCGCCTGGGAGAAGCGGGCATGCCCGCGTTCAGCGCCTTAGCAGTGGCCGCCAGTACACCACCACTCCCACACACCGACCGTCTCGGACGAACCCATCGGACCAGGATTGTAGTTATGGCCGGTGAGTTTGTACATGTACGGATCAGTCGGGCTGTAGAGCGTAATGAACGGGAAGTCTGTCAGGTAGATCTGGTGGATCTGGTTGAAGACCTGCTGACGAGCCGTAGGATCGCCGGTGGTCTGCTCCTGCTCAAAGAGCTTGTCCAGATCAGGATTGCAGTAGAAGGAATAGTTCGAGCCAGCCGGCGGGATCTGGTTACAGGCAAAGGCCGCCGCGTCGTCACCGTCATAGGTGAAGGACTGCTCGAACTCGGCCAGGTCATACTTGCCAACCACGCCGCTGGGCAGGAAGGTACCAAAGAAGGTACTGGCCGGGTAGTTGGTGATGTCCAGTTTGATACCGATGGCCTGGAAGTTGGCCTGAATAATCAGTTCGTCGTCGGCGCGCCAGTAGTTGTTGGCGGTCGTCGAATACTGGAATTCCAGGCGCTGACCGTTCTTGGTCATCACGCCATCTTTACCAGCGGTCCAGCCATGCGAGGTGAGCAGCGCCTTGGCGCCATCGGGATCGAACTTGGGACAGGGCGCGTCCGCCTGGTAGCCAGGAGTATACGCCTGGCCATGATCGGTACACAGCGGCACCGCCTGACCACGGCGCGCCGTGGTGATCAGCGAGTTGTGGTCAATGGCCATCGCCATCGCCTGGCGCACCTCGGGATTATCGGCAATCACCTTATTCTTGAAGTTGAGGTAGATGGCCTCAAAGTTGGAGGCGTGCGGGTTGAACGACAGCTTGTAG
>DASZXF010000409.1:0-6589 GCA_035546055.1 Ktedonobacteraceae bacterium | reverse complement strand
CAAGAAACAAGTGTGAAAATGAGCAGCACGAGCAGAGTGCTGAGGGCGAGGTGTTTTTTCATAAAGATGACTCTTTTCTAGTAACATAAAACGGCTCAGGTTGTGGTCCAGCCGGCGATGGCCATATATTGATTGTAGTCGGTGAAAGCTTTGGGTGTGCCGCCGCTGACCTGGCCGTATGCAAGGCTGTATTCAATGTTGCTGCCGTTGCCTTTTGTCGTCTCCAGCGCGTACATGGTGTGATTGCGGGAGACATTGGCCCAGTAGCACTGTGAGAACTCGTTCAGGCTCAGTATAGCGCCGGCTGGCGTTTTTGCCAGGAGGAGCGGACTGCCTGAGCCGTCGGTATTGACCACATAGAGGCCGTCGTATTGCTGGCTACCGGTTGTGCCGGGGCCGGTATTTGAGGCCAGCGCCAGCAGCGTTTTATCGCCCCGGTCGATCACGCGCACGGTGGTGAAGGCCAGGGTAGGACTGCTCATGATCTGACTGAGTGAGCCGCCGGTGACGGGCTGACGACCAATGGTACTGGTGCCATCGGGTGCGCCTACCGTGCATTGCGCGATGAAGAGTGATTGCGCATCATAGCTGCTGTCGAAATCCCAGCATGGTTGCGCGGAAGTGAAGACCTGCGTAATGTTTGTCATGCTTTGATGGGCGCCGCTACCCAGATTCAGGATATAGATATTCTCCTGGGGTGCGTCCGAATTGGGTACCAGACCTGTCATCAACACATGGTCATTATCCAGCCAGGTGCGGGCGATCAGCGCAGCTCCAGAGGCGGGAGGTGTCACTTCAACCTGGAGCGCGCCGCTCTGTATATTGAGCAGGTAGACCGTTGGCTCGCCGACCTGGGGGAAGACATCGAAAATCACATAGCGCTGATCGAAGGACCACTGAGCATAGCGGATACTGGTCCCGGAAGGCGCGCAGAACAGCGTCTGCAATCCCTGGCCATCCATGCGAACCATACGCAACTGAGACTGTCCGTTCGTCGTAGCGGCGAAGAGTACCCATTGACCATCATTTGATATCTGTGCTTCGGTGATGGCAATGTGCGCCATTTTGGCCAGTTCTGTCTTTTTGCCATTGACTGTATCGAACAGTTTGACTGTGCCATAGGTCGGACTGCCACTGGCGTCATTTTCGTTGACAAGGTAAACAATTGTGGGATCGTCGCCAAGAGCCAGCGAGGCCATGACTCCAGCGCGGGCCTGGTTGCTGGCCGGACACGCGGTCGTTGTCTGCGCCAGCGGTTGGGTATTGCCGGGCGTGGCAGTTGTGCCGCCGCGTCCACCGGGGAGGCCGCTGGCAGGAGTAACAACTGTCTGGCCTGGAGGCGGCGTGGTGGTCGTATGGGCGTTGAACAGCAGCGGTCCCAGCGGGGTCAAAAAGAGCGCAGCAATGATGCTCGTCACCAGCAGCGCCATGACCAGCGTGACCACCAGAGGCGCGCGTGAGCGCCTGGGCTGCTGCGGGGCGAGAGGTTGCATGACAGTGTGAGCAGGCTGGAACGCTTGCTGCGGCGCCGGGGCAGGCCCGAAAGGTCCGCCGGGCGGCAGCAGACTGTTCCCTATGGGTAGTCCGCTGGCCTGGCCAGCCGATCCCTGCATAGCCTGCCAGGGATTGCCCGTGCTCGCCTGGTAATTCGCCGCCACTGGTGACACTGGTACCACTGGTGTTCCCGGTATGCCCGATGCGGCGGAAATAGGCATCTGTGCCGACTGCTGGCCGGAAAAAGGCGGCGGCAGCGGACTATTGGAAGAGCTGGCCTGGAGCGTAGGCGCAGCTGGAGACCAGGAACTCGCCCGGGTCGGGTCATATATCCCCTGAGTGGTCAGGCCGCTGTGCGAGGGAGGATGATTTGTCGCGGGCAGATTGATAGAACCAGGGCTACTGGCCGGATTACCAAGCTGCTGCAGTGCTTGCAGGAAATCGAGCGGACGCGCAAAACGCCGGGCCGGATCTTTTTCCAGCGCTTTCAAGATCGCAGCCTCTAACTGAGGAGAAATATATGGATTAAGCTCGCGTGGCGGTCTGACGGCTTCGTTGACATGCTTCACCAGCACACTGAGCAGATTGACGCCCAGGAAAGGCCGCATGCCTGTCACCATCTCGTAGAGTACCACACCCAGCGAATAAATATCGCTGGCCGCCACCGCATGCCCGTTGATCTGCTCCGGGGACATGTACTCAGGCGTGCCAGCGATGATTTGCCCGCTGGCGCTGATGGTATGCAGGGGCACGCCCTCGCGCTCATCGCCTTCCAGCACCTTCACCAGGCCGAAATCGGCGATCAGCAGACTGCCATCCGCTTTGATAAGCAGATTGCCAGGCTTGATGTCCCGGTGAATCAGATTGCGGTCATGGGCATGTTGCAGCGCAGGAAGTACCTGGCTGATGAGCTGAATGGCCTCCGAAGGCGGCAGGGCTTTGCGCTGCTGGAGCACATCTTTCAGCGATCCGCCAGCCATATAGGGCACGACCAGAAAGGCCCGTCCATTCTCTTCGCCATAATCGTAAACTGGCAGGATATGCGGATGGTCGAGCTGCGCCAGAATGCGCGCCTCGCGTGTAAAGCGGCGGAGAAAATCCTGCGTTTCTCCCACCTGAGGCCAGAAAACCTTGAGCGCGACCTCCCGTCCCAGGTGAATATCTTCACTCAGGAAGACAGTCGCCATGCCTCCATGCCCTATTCGCCGTTTGAGCTTATAATGCCCAAGCGTCTGGCCGACAAGATCCTCTGGTTGCATATTTTTCTACCCCTGGCTGGCATCAAACATAGTGCCTATCGTTACTCTTTAGTTAAGACGAAAAAGCTATGCCATTAGGCACGCTTTTCAGACTACTTTCTCAGAAAGGCGCTTTATTCTCCAGAAAAGTGCCATTCTAACGGTGATATGCCTTTTATCATATGGGTGTTTGTGGTCAGAGTTTCTCACAAGTCGCTTTCCCGCCTCTGGAAACGGCTGCGCCGCAGGCGCAAGCCTCGACTTGTGAGAACCCCTGTGTTTGAGGTCGAACGATCTTGACAGCGGAGCAGCCTGCGAGTATGCTTGGAGGACGAAAAGTCAGAAAAGCAGAGATCAGGGCCAGTAGGCGTGTGTCGCGTCGAGCAGCGAGCCGGGAGGGTGCAAGCCGGTGGGGCGCGACCAGGCTGAACCCACCTGAGAGCGCCTGTGAAAAGCAGGTCGGAGCCTCACCGTTAGCAGAGGAACGGTTCGGATGGACCGTATGAGTGGTCTCAGATTGTCGGGTCTGAGGCAAAAGAGGTGGTACCACGAGTTTTGAGCTCGTCCTTTGCGAGGACGAGTTTTTTTATGGATTGTTGAAAGGAACATGCCATGCGAGTTTCACAGCAGTTAAGCAGAACTCTGCGCGATGCCCCGCGTGACTCCGAGGGAGGCAACCAGGAATTGCTGGTGCGCGCGGGCTTTATACGCCAGTTGACTGCCGGGGTTTACAGCCTTCTGCCGCTCGGTCAGCGGGTCAGCCGCAAGATCATGCAGATTGTACGCGCAGAGATGGACGCGGCTGGCGGTCAGGAGGTCAGCCTGCCGATCATGCAGCCGCGCGAATGGTGGGAGAAGCAGCCGCCCAACGGTCCCTCGCGCGCCAGCGCCATGGGGGACATGCTTTTCAAGCTGCGTGATCGCCGGGAACGCGAAATGGTGCTGGCTCCCACGCACGAAGAAGTTATCAATGCCATTGTTGGCGAATTCGCGCGCAGCTACCGCGACCTGCCGCAGCTTGTGTACCAGATACAGACCAAATTTCGTGACGAGCCGCGTCCGCGTGGAGGATTGCTGCGTGGGCGCGAATTTCTCATGAAAGACCTCTACAGTTTCGACGCCGATGCTGCCGGGCTGGACCGCAGCTATCGTACCATGGCTCAGGCCTATCGGCGCATTTTTGAGCGTATCGGCCTGCGCTACATCGTGATCGAGGCCGACAGCGGCGCCATTGGTGGCAAAGATTCGCAGGAATTTATCGCTCCAACCCCGGCAGGCGAGGACGACGCCATGGTTTGCGCCTCCTGTGGCTACGCGGCCAATCGCGAAAAGGCCGAGTTTGTGCGCAGCCATCTGCCGCACGAAAGCGCAGGAACCATTGAAGAGGTTTACACCCCCGGCTGTGCTTCCATCAGCGACCTGGCAGCGTTTCTGGGGGTGAGCGCGGAGCGCACCATGAAGGTGGTCTGTTATGCCGTTTCCGGGCGCTTGATCCTGGCCCTGGTGCGCGGCGACCTGGAGATCAACGAGGTCAAGCTGAGCAATACTCTCACGCGCGCCGGCCTCAACGCGGTTGATCTGCGCCTGGCCAGTGCTGAAGAACTGGAGCAGGCGGGCATCGTAGCCGGCTTCACCTCGCCGCTCAATAAGGGGGAGCAGATTCTCATTGTCGGCGATAGCTCGTTACAGCAGGGGCAGAACTTTGTGGCCGGTGCCAATAAGATCGATTATCACCTGAAAAACGTCAATTATCCGCGTGATTTTCGCGTGGATATCTGGGCGGATCTCGCCTCGGCTTTTGAGGGGGCGCTCTGTGTGCGCTGCGGTGGATCTTTGCGGAGTGAGCGCGGCACCGAGGTCGGGCATATCTTCAAGGTTGGCGCGAAATACGCCGAACTGTTCGACACCACCTTTCTGGACGCGGTGGGGGAGGCGCGTCCGCTGCTCATGGGGTGTTACGGCCTGGGTATTGGTCGCACCCTGGCCGCGCTGGTTGAGCAGAGCCACGACGAGAAAGGGCTGATCTGGCCGTTCAGCGTCGCGCCATATCATGTCAGCCTGCTCGGTCTTGATCTCGACAAAGATGAGAATCGCACTTTGAGCGACCAGCTCTACGCCGATCTCAACGCCGCAGGTATCGAAGTGCTTTACGACGACCGCCTGGAATCAGCCGGGGTCAAATTCAATGATGCTGATTTGCTCGGTCTGCCCCTGCGCGCCGTCATCAGCAAGCGTTCGCTTAAAAATGGCGGCGTCGAACTCAAATTGCGCACAGAAAGTAGCGGGCGTGTCGTGCCTTTGTCCGCAGCCGTAGAAGAGATACGCACCATAGTGAGCCAGAACATGGCATAGGAAGGGTGGAGAGCGATGAACTCTCCATCCCCGGACAGATTACCTGTCTTGTAGCTCTCATGCTGGTTCAGAAAGGGATCAAAGGTATCGCCGGTATCCGCCGGTGGCTATTTTGCTTTGACTACAATCACCAGTGGAAGATTGACATAAGAATCAATAGTAATGGTCTGGCTATTCGCGTTGTGGTTATCGACATAGAGTCCGGTGGAAGAACCACCGTCCAGATTGAGAGCAGTCACCAGATTCAGGTCGGACTTTTCCAGCAGGGTGGCCAGGTCGTCGAGAGTAAAAGCTACGCCGGGACTGGCGATAAAAAGCAGGCGGCCCTGTTTGTCGAGCGCGACCACGCTGCGGGGCGAGGCTTTTTTATCGGCATTGAATTCTGTACGTTTGCCGCCGAGCAAAAGCATAGGGGTACATTGCGTGGCCTGGGAAATGCCTTCGGAGGAATCATAAGGGTGGTCGCGCAGAGAGCGCAACTGGACCTTGCCCTGAGAGGTCACATCCAGCATTCCACCAAAGCCCTGATAAGAAGTGCCAAAGACCTGGCCGTCGGAGACCACCAGCCCGGTGGCCTGATCCTGGCCATCAAAGTAGCCGCCGTTCATCAGCGCTATCGCCTGTTCTTTTTGCATCCATTCTTGCATTGAAAGCGGTTGATCTGGTTGATAGGCCACGCTAATTGCGACATTGTGGAGATTGAAGCGGACGATACTGACAACGTCGCTGACATTCGTCGTGCTGGGACTTTTCCAGGTTTCGGTACGGACATCCACGCCGGGCGCGATGGTATTCCAGCCCGGGCTGGCGGCAGTAGGAGAGGACGTGCCTATCGTGACACTCACGCCTGGGAGCATATCGCAGCCGGCCAGGAAAGGAAGCAGCAAGAGACAAGGCAGCAGGCAGTTATGCCAGAAGGATTGTTTCAAACGCATATAGTATCCTCAGAATTGATTATGTATTAAGAGCTTCTCTTCTTTTACGTATCAAGCAAAAAAACAGTCGAACCTATCCGCCCGGCCCTTACTACATCAGTTTAAATCGTCCGATAAGGTAAAATGTCACAGAGGGGATGAGCGGTGCGCCAGACCGCTCATCTCAAGACGGCTACTTTTTCCAGCTTGCGGCTTCGATGGCGGACATGGTGCCCTTAAATTTCATGGCCAGGTCGAGGGCGGCCTTGTGGGCAGCCTGCTCAATGTCATCATCCAGCGGCGTCAGTTCGACTGAGCCGTAGCGGCGTTCCAGGGCGCGGGCGATCAGGTAATCGGTAAACCAGGGGTTTTTGGGCAGCAGCGGACCATGCAGGTAAGAGGCGTAGATGTTTTTATAGGTGGCCCCTTCGCCGCCGTCTTTGCCGTTATTGCCCCAGCCGACCATGACTTTACCCAGAGGCTCCATACCCTCTCCCAGGTAGGTGCGTCCGCTGTGATTTTCATAGCCGACCAGCACATTTTGCCCGTTATAGTTGAACTTGCACTCCATGGCCATATGCGTCATAAAAC
>DASZXF010000408.1:0-3607 GCA_035546055.1 Ktedonobacteraceae bacterium | reverse complement strand
TACACCTATATCCTGCTCGACGATTTTTGGTATCTGAACCCCTCGACCACCGTAGACTCCTATGGACGCTGGGCTGTGGACACGTCGAAGTTTCCCAACGGACTCGCGGGCCTTGCCAGCTATGTGCATAGTCTGGGCCTCAAGGTGGGTTTCTATCTGACTCCTGGCATCCCCGTGGCCGCAGTCAACCAGAACACCCCGGTTTTGGGGACGAGCTATCACGCCAGGGACATCGCTGATACGAGTAAGCACGAGACTAATTACAATTATGGCAACAGTGTCATGTATTACCTCAATTACAACAGCCCTGGCGCGCAGGCATACATTAATTCCTGGGCCAATCAACTGGCCTCGTGGGGGGCCGATTTCCTCAAGATAGATGGAGTGGGCGATTGGGATACCGCTGACATCCAGGCCTGGTCGCAGGCTCTCCAGCAGACCGGGCGTTCGATTGTTTTCGACCTCTCAAACTCGCTGGATGTCAACAATGCCAGCCTCTGGAAGCAATATGCTAACTCCTGGCGCATTGATGGTGATGTCGAGTGTTACTGTGGCCATCAGGTCACCTGGAACAGTTTCTCCGGGCGTTTTAATGATGCGCCGAGGTGGACGCAGTATGCCGGCCCTGGTGGCTGGAATGATCTGGATGCCCTGCAAATCGCCGATGGCAGTGTGGATGGCATCACCAACGATGAGCGACAGACCTATATGACGCTGTGGGCCATTGAAGCGGCGCCCCTGTATGCCGGAGATGATCTGACTCATATGGATAGTTATGGGCTTTCCTTGCTGACCAATGATGAAGTGATCGCGGTAGATCAGGCTGGACAACCAGCTCGCCCGGTTTCGCAAACGTCCAGTCAGCAGGTCTGGTATGCCAGGAATGGAGATGGCAGCTATACGGTCGCGCTCTTTAACCTGGGCGGCAGTAGCGCCAATGTGGTGGCGAACTGGGCTTCTCTGGGCTTCTCTGGTACGGCATCAGTGCGTGATCTATGGAGCCACAGCAATCTGGGCAACTTCACCGGTAGTTTTAGCGCCACGCTGAACAGCCACGCCTCGCGTCTGCTCAAAGTGACGCCAACCAGCGGGAGCAGCAGCAATACCGGGGTTCTGCGGGGAGCAGGCTCCAACCGCTGCCTGGATGTGCCCAACAACGCCACTGCCAATGGCACGCTGCTGGAGATCTGGGACTGCAACGGAGGCAGCAACCAGCAGTGGACCGCGCTCTCTAACGGCGAACTCCAGGTCTACGGCAACAAGTGTCTCGACGTGCCCAACAACGCCACGGCGGCGGGCACCAGGGTGGAGATCTGGGACTGCAACGGGGGAGCGAACCAGCAATGGACGCTCAATGCTGATGGCACCGTCGTGGGACGCGGGTCGGGTCTGTGCCTCGACGTGACCGGTGCCGGCACCGCCAACGGTACCGCCGTCGAGATCTGGACCTGCAACGGTGGCAGCAATCAGAAGTGGACCCGGAGCTAGCCCTCTCATTCAACCGCGCACATCGGTGACGGGCCGGATATCGCCAGCATGATATCCGGCCCGTCTTCTCCTTCAAAAACCAGGCGAGCGGCGAAGGAGCAGACGCAGAAGACGTGTGGATCATCACCGGCTTTCGCGTGAGAAGCGAGAGCCTTCTGGTTACTCCATGGTAGAACGGGTGTCTTCGTGCGGCGTCTTTCCCCAGACAGTGAGAAAGTTCCACGCTATGCGAAAATCAGGTCTGAGCATCTCTTCAACGACCTGCTGGGCAAGCGCGTCGAAATCTCCCTGGAAACAGCCCCATTTTGTCAGAAATGCGCGTGATCCCTGGAGAACGTGCCGGGCGTTATCATAGTAGTTCTGCCATTCGGGCGTGTGTGCCCAGACCTCCAGGGCATACGCTTTTGTTTGTACCTCCTGGTAGCCGAAGCGGGTGAGCAAAGGAGCCAGGTGGGCGGTGAGACCCGTGGTGTCTTCCTGGAAAAGGTGACCGGAGTGGTAGAGCGCGCTGGTGAGGATCGTGTGTAATTGCCCTATGGCGGGGATGCTGATTGGACCCTTGTTCTGATGTTTGATTTGCGGCTCGGTGATGCGGATAATCCCTCCCGGGCGTGTCACGCGTACAATCTCGGCGATCAACGCCGGCCATTCCCAGACCCTGATAAACGTCACTCCGAGTCGTAGATTCACGAGGTCAAAACTGGCGGAGGGAAAGTCAAGTGGGCGCAGGGCGTCCATCACCTGGAACCTGACACGCCCCGCCACCTGCGCGGCGGCGGCGTTTGCACGAGCGTAATCCAGGATGTGCGGGTTTGTATCAATGCCCACCAACGCCATGCGCGGATAGCGTCGAGCCGCCTCAATGGCCCAGTCCCCCGATCCACAGGCAAGATGAAGCACATGTGCAAAACCATGCGCCTCATCTTGCTCCGCGAGAGGACCACCCATCGCACGAGTGAGCATCTGATCTTCCTTTTGGGCACGCAGACATTCTTCCTTGTTCTGTTTCTTCTCTAAAAAGAAGGTGAGTTGATCTCCATTTCGCTGCCCTCGGGCGTCCATTGAAGAGAATCCCTCCATTTTCCTGTGTGCTGACTAGCAATGGGTCTTCCTGTAAGTCAGTTGCATATCCTTTGCTGTTCAAGCATTATAAGTCATTATCGCCCGGCTTGTCGAGCCCGATATCGCTGAAACCAGGGCTATTTCCTCTTCTCATAAATGCTTCAAGAGAAACGACTTATTGTCTGAGCGAAGCCCCTCCCCATTTTTTGGAGAAGCTATGCGGGCGATGGGGCACAGCCCCGTCGCCCGCATAGCTTCGATATGGTAGGAGGCGAAACATTGGAACGTTCCTGGGCGGTGGTCAAAAAAGGAGGTATGCTCATTTCCGTCGCCAGTCCACCCTTACCTGAACAGGCCAGGGAGCATGGTGTGCGGTCCGCGTGGTTTATCGTCGAACCCAGGCGAGAGCAGCTGATCCAGATCGGCGCGAGGAAACATATCAGTCCTCCCTACTTTTTCCAGCGCCGCCAGGGCGCGTTTCCCCGCCCTACTCCAGGGGAAAGGATGAGGTTTGGTGAGCGCTGCGCGCTCGCCAAACCTCATCTCAAAAGAGGGGCGGGGCACAACCAGCGGTTGGATCTGCCTCAGAACAATCAGGGGTGACTCATGTGTTGAGGCATCCCGCCTCGTCCCTATCTACACCTGGGCCAGGCTCCATTGTTGATCGAAGCTGCCATTGCTGGACCACTGGACAATATTGGCGCCAGCGGAGGTGGAGGCGCTGCTGACACCCATGACCAGGCCGCTGTTGCGATTGACCAGATTGTAGTAGCCATTGCCCGCTGAGACCAGGCTCCATTGCTGGTCAAGGCTGCCATTATTGGACCACTGAACCAGTTGGGCGCCAGCGGAGGTGGAGGCGCTGCTGACGCCCATGACCAGGCCGCTGTTGCGATTGACCAGATTGTAGTAGCCGTTGCCTGTTGAGACCAGGCTCCACTCCTGATCGAGGCCGCCGTTGTTGGACCACTGGACCAGGTTCGCACCCAACGAAGTGGAACCATTGCTGACCCCGATCACCAGGCCACTGTTGCGGTTGACCAGGTGGTAGTAGACG
>DASZXF010000407.1:0-1823 GCA_035546055.1 Ktedonobacteraceae bacterium | reverse complement strand
GTCTGAAGGTGGGCGTGAGCCTCCGCCCGCTGATTCCACTCTCCATACACATGCGCGAGTTGGAGGTGAGGATAACCGAACAGGGCGTAGGCTTTGCCGATCTGCTCCAGACGCCGTAAGACCTCGATATAGTTCTGGTGTACGTCATGCAACTGGCCGGCCTGTTCATAGGCATCGCAAAGGATGTCGGTGATCCAGATAGCTTCATAGAGATCGCCCTCCTGCTCGGCCTGTTGCTTCAACTCGGAGAGCAACTGGAGCCAGTTCTCCGGGGGGTCCATGCGCAGAACGAATGTCGTTACCATGCGCCAGATCAGCTCCTCGTCCCTGCTCATCTCTTGCATCTGTGCGCTGAGACGCCGCACCTCCGCGCTGTCGTGCAGACGGAAGGCCTCTTTGAGGGCGATACAGCCGCGCAACAGCTCCAGGCGTTTGCGTAGCAGTTGCTTCTCCGTCTCCGAGAGAGACGCCGCCGGCTGATTTCCCAGCAGACGAGCCAGGCGCGCAATGGTGCGTTCCGTCTGCCTGACCATCGACATCCACTGCTCATTGGCGGCGTAAAAGGTCTGGTATAACAGTTGCAAAGCCGTCGTGAGAACCAGGCGCCCATGCACGAGAAACTCTGTATCGGGTAAGCGCTGGAGCCAGGCTGCGAGATGTTCTGCCTCGCCATTGTTCCACATCTGCCTGGCGGCGCACTCCATCAATTCAGCGGCAAACGCAAAGTCCGCGCCGGTGAGCGCGTGTTCGACCGCCTCGAATGTGTGCCCCTTGTGCGCGTACCAGCGCGCGGCCCGCTGATGTAGCAGCGGGACCAGTTCGGGAGAGACGACCTGCAAACGCGCCTGGAGAACATCACGGAAGAGGCTGTGGAAACGATACCACTGGCACCCTTCATCCAGCGGAGTCAGAAAAAGATTGGCCCGCTCCAGTTGTTCCAGGCGTTGCTGGCAGGTCTGTACATTTTCTTCTGCCGTCACCGCCTGACAGAGTGGAGCATTCAGGCGCTCCAGAATAGAGGTGTGGAGCAGGAATGCCTGCCAGTCGGCGGGCTGGCGCTCCAGAACCTCCTCCTGTAGATACTCCAGGATATAGCGCTGGCTTCCGCTCAACTGGCGTATAAACGCAGAGGGGGTCTCACGCGTGCGACTGGCCAGAGCGGCGAGCTGGAGACCGGCAATCCAGCCCTCGGCACGCTGATCCAGCAGCGCTACCTCATCCTCGCTCAGAAGAATGCCCATCGTCTGCGTGAGAAAGGATGTGGCCTCATCCTGAGTAAAGCGCAGGTCGCGCTGTCTGATCTCACACACCTGTCCATGCGCGCGCAGCCGGGACAGACTCAGATGTGGATCAGTACGCCCGGCCAGCACCAGATGGACAGGCGCGGGCAGATGCTCCAGGAAAAATTGGAAGCTGCTGAGGATCGCTGGATGTTCGATCACATGAAAATCGTCCAGCACCAGGACAATCTGCTGCTCACTGCTCGCCAGTTGATTGATCAACGCAGTCAGGATGGTAGTAAGCGCCGAAGGCTGCGGGGATTGCAACATACTCATGGCTATCGCACCACCCTGCGGTTCAATCGTGCGCAAGGCAGCGAAAAGATAGCTCCAGAAGCGCAGCAGATCGTTGTCCTGCTGTTCCAGCGAGAGCCAGGCCACCAGGGCAGGACAGTCCGCGACCCAGGCACTGAGCAGCGTGGTCTTGCCAGAGCCAGCCGAGGCGGAGAGCAGCGTGAGATCATGAACCAGGGCCTGGTTCATCTGCTCCAGCAAGCGTTCGCGGGCCACGAGATTCGCGGTTGGACGTGGCGGAGAGAGCTT
>DASZXF010000406.1:0-9094 GCA_035546055.1 Ktedonobacteraceae bacterium | reverse complement strand
CTTCCCTGGCCTGCCCCGTGGAAATGAGCAAGCCCCATTTTTCACGACGACCTCATTTTTTCATTGAATTATGGTATCACCTTTCATCCAAAGGTGTCAATAGCCCTTGCGCTCGCCAGCAGGCAGCAATTTCCACTGGATAGGGGCCAAAAAAGC
Organism: Ktedonobacteraceae bacterium; assembly: GCA_035546055.1. Taxonomy (GTDB): domain Bacteria; phylum Chloroflexota; class Ktedonobacteria; order Ktedonobacterales; family Ktedonobacteraceae; genus Paraktedonobacter. The sequence goes on along the minus strand of DASZXF010000406.1, from coordinate 8,938 downwards.
GCCTGACCTCCGAATTATTTTCATGAATATTTACAAACAGCCAGATCCTCTCCCGGCTTGCTTCAGCGACAACCGGCAAGCTGAACAGGCCATAGACGCTGGAAGGCCCGCTGGTTGCTTTTGTCCTGGCCAAAGAGAAGTCCGAACAAGCGAGAGCGCTGTGACGAACAACGCTCCTCTCTGGCCGAGATATTTTACCATGAAAATTTCCCAAAGGTATAGCAAAAAAGGTGAGTTTTTGCTGTGAGAGGAGAGCCAGCAGGAAAAATACAGCCAGCAATCATGGTGCATCTCGCAAAAAAGCTGGGACTTTTAGCTGCTATCTTTACCTATATTGTTGATTATTATCATTATATACCGCTATTTCATGACAAAAACAGGCGCATCTTGACAGAAGGGAGCGCGTCACTTTATACTCAGATAGAGAAACATGTTTCCTGTTTGAGTGAATTTTTATGAATTTTTCACAAGAAACAGCTTTCGCACAACGCAAAGGAGGACTCTTTGTTTACGGGGTGCCCTTCATGAAGAAGCTGGCCCTGGTATCCATCTTCTGTGGAGAACATTGGCTACGGTGTTCAGTAGCGTTACTAAAGGAGTAGTATCTTATGCAAGCGCAACTTCGCTATGGAAAGCTGGCCGGAACAGTGGCAGTCTCCCTGCTGCTCATCGTTGCCAGCTTTTCGTTGTTCGCGATCACACGCCCTTCTGTCCATGCCGCCACCACCAGCAGCGGATTTGTCAAACACAGCGGCTCCGGTCTGACCCTGAACGGAGCCCCTTTTCGTTTCGCGGGCGCGAATATTTACTGGCTGGGAGGAACAGGAGTTGAGTCCGGCGTCTCCTATAACCAGCAGGTCACGAATATTCTCCAGATTGTCAGCGCCAATCCGCCGAATGGGATGAGCGAAACGGTGGTGCGCGCCAGCGGGATGGGGACCGATATCGGCTGTGGAAATAACACCTGCATTGAACCCACGCTCAACAACATTCCTCAGAACAGCGCCGCCTTTCAACGCATGGACTATACCATCTGGCAGGCGGGACAGGATAATATCCGCCTGGACATTCCCTTCGTCGATTACTGGAATTATGGCCCCGGCGGTATTGATACCTGGCTGAGCTGGCATGGCTATCCCATTGTGCGCGATTCCAGCGGCAATCCCGCCGTCGATGGCTCCGCCGATTACGGACCGTTCTGGACGGATGCGACGATTATCCATGATTTTGAGACCTACATCAGCGCCTTTCTCAACCATGTGAATTCCATTACGGGCGTGGCCTACAAAAATGATCCCACGATTATGGCCTGGGAACTGGGCAATGAGCTTGACAGCGCCCCCACATCCTGGGACACAACGATTGCGAACTACATCAAGAGTATCGATGCCAACCATCTTGTCTCCTTCGACTCGCGCTTTGGTTTGCAGAATAACCATTCGCTGGGAGTCGCCAGCATCGACCTTGAGCAAGGGCATTATTATCCCATGAGCGTTTCAGGGGTCATCAATGATGCCAAAACCGCCAACAGCAACGGTAAAGCCTACTATGTCGGGGAGTACGGATGGGACTCCGGGACGCCCGCCGACCTTTCGGCCTTCGATGCCGCGCTTGAGGCCACCAACCAGGGCTATCTGATCTCCGGGGACACGTACTGGTCACTTTTCCCCAAAGATGTGGCTCACGATGATGGCTTTACCCTGCATTTTCCGGGTGATACGACCACCATGGATCAGGAGATCAATCTCCTCACGTTACACGCGCAGGTGATGAGGTCCGGGGATGTGCTTGTCCCCCCGAATGGTAAACCGACCAGCGGGGCTCCCATCGGACAGACAATCTGGCTGAAAGCCTCCAATGGCAATTACGTCAGCACGCGGACAGACCAGACCACTCTACCGCTGCAAGCCGTCGCGACCACGCCGCAGACCTGGGAAGAGTACACAGTGGTGGACGCGGGCAACGGACTCATCGCCCTGCAAGCGCCGGCCAATGGCAACTATGTCAGCACACGCACCGATCAGACCAATGCGCCCCTGGAGGCCACAGCCACCTCAGTCCAGGCCTGGGAAGAGTTTGCCTGGGTCGCGGAGGGCAATGGTCAGGTAGCTCTGCTGGCCGAGGCCAATGGGGATTTTGTCAGCGCCTGGCAAGCGACGACAAACACGCCGCTGGAGGCAGTCGCGCCCCAGGCCCAGGCCTGGGAAACCTTCCAGTGGGGCTCAGTTGGAGGAAGTACCCCGACGCCAACGCCCACCCCGACAAAGACGCCGACCAGCGGGGCTCCCATCGGACAAACGATCTGGTTGAAAGCCTCCAATGGATACTATGTCAGCGCCTGGCTCAATGATCCCAACAGTCCCCTGGAGGCCCGCAACGCCACCACGGTTCAGACCTGGGAAGAGTTTACTGTCGTCGACGCCGGCAATGGCATGATTGCCCTCAAAGCCGTGGCTAACGGGCTGTATGTCAGCGCCTGGCTCGGCGATCCCAACACGCCCCTGGAGGCCCGCAGCGCCACCACCATCCAGGCCTGGGAAGAGTTTACCTGGGTTTCCGAGGGCAACGGCGCGGTAGCCCTGCTGGCCAGTACAAACGGCCTGTATGTCAGCGCCTGGCAAGCGGACGCCAACACGCCCCTGGAGGCCCGCGCGACCTCGGTACAGGGCTGGGAAACCTTCCAGTGGGGAACGATCTAAACCTTTCAGCGGCATAAGCCGGCTGCCAGAAGACGATCACGGTGGAGATACGATCTTCACCGTGATCGTCTTCTGGAGGGATTGGAAGAGTACGCCCAGATCGGACCAGATTGAACTGGAGTTCTATGGAGGCCAGGAGTTAACCCGGCCAGCTCAGGTTCTGCTGGCGGATTTTGCCTATACGCCACTTCCATAGTTCTGTTCTGGCGGTCAGACATGGATGGGTTCTATGCCCACGTATTTGCTGTACAGGTAGTAAGGTCGCGCTCTTTCCAGTAAATCGTGCGGATTTTGAAATCCTCGCTCCAGCAGGGCATATTTGATGTCTCCGTTCTCAACTGACCAGCGCTCGATGATCCAGGCGTAAATCTGCGCGGGAGAGAGGTGTTGCAGGTCAAATTTATGATCCTGTTCACGCAGAGCATGGTTAAAGATGCGTGCCTGCACGACAAGCTTGAGAAGCGCGGGAAAAAGCGTACTCGTCCGCAAAGTATCTATCACGACTCTGTACCAGCTCTGGCCGCGCGGTTCCTGCCACAAGCGCACGCCGAGCAGGGCCATCTGCTGTTTCCAGGGCAGGGTCACTTCGGCTGGCCGCAGCCATTGAGCAAGAGAGGCCGGTAGTTCCTGCTGAACCTGCAAATGACATTGCCTGGCGATATAGTCCGCTGCCTGATCCTCCAGCAGCGCGAAGTTCGGATCGGCCAGGAGCGCGGACAAATCTTGCTCGCCGGCCAGTTCACCCGCTGTCTCCGTAGCGTCCGCGTCCGGCGGCGGAGCAAGACGAGCGAGCCGCGCCAGTTCCCTGACCAGGACGCGATAATGCAGACGCGGATAATCAGCGCTAAAGAGCTGGCAGACGGTCAGCACATCGACATCTTTGACGCGCAGGTGCTCATCAAGCGATGTGCTACGCCCAAAGATGCGCCAGTCGCGCAGGAAGGTCGTCTCGTGCAGATCACAGGGAGCATGGGCAGACTCCTGCGGGGGAGAACCCAGGGCTTGCATGAGTTCCAGCGCATCCAGGCGCTTCAGATCAGGTTTGTGGGTGCGAACAAAATCCAGCAGAGCGGCGGAGGTCTGTTCGCCTACACCCTGCCGCCTGGCGTCCTGCAAAATACGCGGGTAGGTGCGTTCAAAGAAAGGCAGGGCTGCCGCCGCCGCGACGATCCTGTCGCTATCCTCCGCTGAGATAATCCCCTGAGCAACCGCGCGGGCGCAGGCATAGCGGATATTGACCAGCGCCTCGGTCAGACCGGCGCTCCCCATGTCATCCGAGGCATGCAGCACAGCCACTTCATCGTCACCCTCAATCTCACCGCTGGCATACGCATCGAAGATACGCCCAAAGCCCCGCATACCCAGAGGGGCCAGTTCCGCAGCACGCATAGCCCCCATACTGGCCGCGCCCCAGACATGCACGCCCTGCTTCAACAAGGCCAGAATTTCTTTATGACGAACAGCCCCCGACTGAAAGTAAAACCCATCAATAATGGCGGCCAGGTCTCCCGGTGCCAGGGCAAGACGCAGGAGATCGCCTGATGCCACCGGTGGATGAACCTCGGCGGCAGGCACAAGAGCACAGATCTGCTCCTGGGAAATAGTCGGGCCAGCAAAAACCACGATACGACTCATTTGTGTGTCTCCAGGAAGCGCAGTTTCGGCGCAATGACAAAGACAACAGGAAGACCAAAGGTGGCGTCAGTCAGATCGACGGCGATGGGAGCACAGGCCAGAGTGGCCAGCAGGCGCCGCGTCACTTCCTGTAGATCAGCCGCCAGGTCGGGGAGATAGAGCGAGGGCAGGTCATGAAAGCTGGTTCCCGGCCTGTTGGTAGCCAGTTTGACAACCTGGTGCTGACTTTTTATCCGCGCGTAGGAACGCTGATCGATATCATCGCGCGCCCCGGAAATCATGGTCAGACGCGATTGAGCAGCTTCGGTGAGCGCGCGACAGAGGGCCACCTCGCGGTCCAGGTGGCAGCCATAGCCCAGCGAGACAATCGGGTAGCTCTGTGAAATCAGGCGCACCTCAAAACAGGCCATCCCCGTTGGACCGGTGACGCAATCAATCTCGAAATCCGCGCCCGCCCTGGTGAAAGCCTCAAGCAGCGGTCCCGTCCCCTGTCCGTCCACCGTCGACGCGTCCACGCTGACGATGGGCAGTTGCTGTAGTCTGGCCCGCGCGAAGGTATCGCGCTCTATCACCTCAGAGAGCGCGTGCAGCAGCGCCTCCTCGACGGTATTGCCGCTGGCCAGGCCGTTGGAACTGACCTCAAAAGTCGGGGGCAACCAGGAGCACACAGGCGTAAAATCCAGACGGATAGCGCCAGCCGGGACAAAGGTTTCTTCCCCGGAACCGACCACCTGGCCGGGGAACCACTCAAGCAGAAAGCCGTCATGCAGACAATGATGAGCGGCCAGCGTCAGGTCATAGACAGCATAGGGCAGGCGTCCGGCCATTTCGCCAACGGTGGCCCACAGCGAGGGCAGAGAAGGCTTCTCCGCGTGCCACATCTCAATCGACTCCATAATGGCCGAGACTTTCGCCAGGGCTCGGGTGATGCCCTTGCCCTGTGAGACAGACAGGTTCCGCGAGTTGGGACGAATGGCCTGAAACACCGGAACCCCGAGATCATCCAGTTGCGTCACCTCAGCTACCCGCGTAATGCCCATGCGGGGCAGCAAAGGCAGCACACGCGCAAGCGTCTCCTCGGGAGGGCAGACGCGATGGGTGCCAAGATGAATTGCCTTGTCATGGACCTCGCCGGGGTCGGCGACATTCCATAAGCGAGCGTTTGTGCCGTCAACACGCATAGTGCTTGCCAGACCTTTCTTTGAGCTTACGTTTCCCGCCTGCCGGCTCCCTGCCCTCTTTCTCAGCAGATCGACCACTCACAGCCTCCCCGGCAGCCCGCCATGGTCCTCGCGCTCAGGCCTTTCTCGATCCCAGGGAACGATAGGCGTAGAGCGCGGCCAGGGCGAAGATCAGACCGACACAGGTAAAAATGGTATCAATCGGGCCAAAGGTAGTCCCCAGGGTTTGCCAGTGAAAATTGACCAGCACCACGCTGGCCAGGTAGCCGGAAAAGAGCGCTGAGACAAGCGAGGCCACAATCGAAGTGGAGTTGAGCGCCGAAAAGACTCTGCCGATCATGCCCTGCGGCGTCTCATTCAAGAGCATGGGACTGGAGGCCACCCGCAACGAGGCCATCAGTGAGCCAAAGAGGAAGAACAGCACCAGCGCGGGCGCGAAGACGTTCAGACGAGAGACAATCAGCAGGCAGAGGCCAATGCCGAACAGAGAGAGCGCCAGCAACCTTCCCAATCCCACGCGGGCCGAGATCTTCGCCGCCACCAGCGCGCCCAGAATAGTACCAATGCCCAGGGCCGCCGCGATGATTCCCGTGTAGGAAGCGTCTACATGCAGGTTGTCAGGCAAGAAGAAGACGTAGAGCGCGTCAAAGGCCCCCGCGCCCAGGGTAGCGATAAAGGACGTAATGATAATGGTGCGAATCACGCTGTTCTTGATAGAGAAGCGCAGACCCCTGACAAAATCGCTCCACAGCGTATGCTGCTCCGCCTCCGCGCCCGCCTGGTCCTGCATGGAAACCCGGATAGCCCAGATCGTCACGAGGGAAACCACAAAAGAGCCGGCGTCAACCGCCAGCGCCCACTGCACGCCAAAAGCAAACAGCAGGGGAGAGGCCAGCGGCGGCCCCACAATCGTAGCAAAAGCCTGAACAGTCTGGCCGAGGCTGGCGGCGTGGGGACGCTCTTTTTTGGGCACAATCCTGGCCAGCAAACTCATGTTGGATGGCGAAAAAAATTGCGAGCACGTGCTGCTCAGGAAAGTAATCACACAAATAATCATCAACTGGACCAGTGGGGCAGGCCGTCCACCGGCGAAGAAAGGCAGGGGAATAATCCCGGTAAAGGCGATCAGGATCAGCGCCAGGACAGCGCGCAGAGCATCCATACGCATCATCGTAAGGCGCGCATTCCAGCGATCAACCAGGACACCCGCCAGCGGTCCGATGAAAAGATTGGGAATCATCGAAGTAATCAGCACGGCGCTGACGGCCAGAGGCGCCCAGGTTTGTCCGGGGGCAATGATGGTCACAATCCACAGAATGATCGTATATGTCGAGAGCTGATCGCCCAACGCCGAGACGCTCTGCCCCAGAAAGAGCAGGCTATAATTACGGTTAATCAGCAAGCCGGGCTTGCTCTCCTGGCCCGCCACCTCGGTAGTCGGTGTACTCATGGCAACGCCTCCCTCTGTCAAATCGCTAAGAAATCTCTTCCTGCTCTCGCAGTACGTCGCTGTGTACCGTCGCAGGCAGCGCTGGAGATGGCACCGCGTTGGCTGCCAGGGCGCGTAGAATGGTCTTCACCTGGAAAGGCGTCAGACCAGGATGTTTGCTCAGGAGTTTCGCCACCAGGCCGCTGATGTGCGGCGCGGCAAAACTATTGCCGGTCGCGGTAATCCACTGGTGATTTCTCCAGGGAGTCGGCACGCCGATACCAAAGGCTCCAAACTCAACGGGAGGAGCGGGATTGTAGTAATAGCGGTACGGATCCTTCTCATCGTGCGCCGCCACAGAGATCACAGAGGCATACATCGAGGGAAAGCTGGCGATGGGATAATTATTGGCGGCAGTCACCAGCACCATATGCTTGAAATAGGCCTGGTCGGTGACTTCGTGTAATTGAGCGAAGAAATCTTTCCTGGTTGTTCCCAGGCTCAGGTTGCACACTTGCATACCGTGTTCAATCGCCCAGCGCAGCCCCTCGACAAAGACCACGCCCTGACCGACCGCGCCACCGCCCAGCACTTTCACGCTGTATAACTCACATTCGGGAGCCAGCGCATGCACAATACCGGCGCAGGCCGTACCATGGCCGCTCTCATCCACATGAGGTTCGGTGATGGCCAGCAGTTGATCTCCATCCCGCCGAAACGAAACATAGCCCTTGACCGCCCCTTCCAGAGCGGGATGAGTCGCGTCAATGCCACTATCGACAATGGCCACCCTGACGCCCTTGCCGGTACTGTCGGCAAAAGCCTCGTCCCAGGTCAGACGGTCAATCAGTTCAACCCGCTCGATGGTGCGCAATTCCTCAGGGGTGAATTGAGAACTCCAGGCGGGAATACGTCGGCCTGCCATATTTCTCTCCTCAGTACAAGCCACTCAGAGCCGGCGAGCCGCCGCGACTGCGCGCGGACAGCACGATACTCTGTAAAATAGTGGTGGACAAATCGATGCCCTGGTCCCCTAGCAGGGTGAGTTCATGCACCAGCAGGGCCAGCTTGCGCGTCTTCATACTCACCACATCTTCCTCTGCCATCCAGGAGGCAAAGCGAGCCGCCTGCCCGGTGAGCTTCTCACGATACGCCGGGCTGAGGTTGCTGAAGGAGGCCAGCATGGTCTGTAAAAGCGAACTCTGCTTGTGGTACACCTGCGACTGGGCAATCGCCAGGGCCGCGATATTGGCGAACAGCCCGAGCACTTCCATATCTTTGGGCGTAAACGCCCCGGCGCCCGTCTTATTCAGCAGTTCCAGCGCGCCAATGATCTTGCCATCGTAGAACAGGGGAACGCAGAGAATGCTTTCCGGGATATAGTTCACGGCTGAGGCAATATCCAGCGCCACGTGCTGACTCTGCTCGGCCTGCCCGATGGCCATCGGCTGCCCGGTCAGCACCGTGATACCCACGATACCATGTCCCACCGGCACGCGGAACTTTTTCACCTCCTGCGCAGCCGGGCCAATCGCGACCTGAAACAGCAATTCATTCGCTTCTTCGTCCAGCAAAAACAGGGAGCCGGACTGGGCATAAATCACGTCAGCGGCGGTCTGCACGAGCATTTCCAGCAAATGCTCGTAGGAAAAGGGCGCGAGAATGGCGCTCACGGCCTCCATACTGCTGAGGATTTGCCGCAGTTCCTGGGCGAATTGTTCGCGCTCCACCTGCCGCTGCAGTGCCTCTATCTCTCGTCTCTGCTGCAAAAGCAGGGCGCGGGCCTGCTCAGGCCAATCCGCGTAGTCTTCCGTGTGCTCTTGATCCATGAGATGCCTCCATCCTGCAAGAAGTGAGCAGGAGAACATGCTCTAGCCGCGATAACGAAACCCGGCGCGACTCAACTGGTGGGGCAACTGGCCAGGCAGACTTAAACGCAGCAGGCACAGCGCTACGCCGGCATAGCCAACCATGTAGTCCGGGGTAAACACATT
>DASZXF010000405.1:0-3051 GCA_035546055.1 Ktedonobacteraceae bacterium | reverse complement strand
CCTCAACGCTCACCCAGAATGCACCGAGCTTCTATCAATGGCTGCCTTCTGATGCTCCCGCCGATTACTGGAAATGGGCCGGCATCGTCCTGGCCGGACTCTTTGTGCTGATCGTCGGACTGCTCACCCTGCTTAGAAAGCAGCCGCTTACCCCGGCATTTTTCCTCAAAATAGCCCTGCTCTTTGCCCTGGCCATCCCCTTTCTTTTGCCTGAAATGCACGAGCGCTACTTCTACCTGGCCGATGTCGTTTCTATCGTTTACGTCTTCTTCTTTCCTCGCGCCTTCTATGTCGCCATACTCACCCAGCTTTGCTCGCTCCTCAGCTACATGCCCTATCTACTGAACACCCAGATTGTCCCCCTCGCGTATGTCGCGGGCGTCGAGCTTCTGCTGATCCTGCTGGTCGGTTTCGACCTGCTGCGTACTCTCGCCAACAGAGAGCGAAGCACGCCGCCGGTCGCGCGGCAGAGCCAGGGAGACGCCCAGAGCCAGCAGGGGAACAGCGATCAGGCCCATCAGCGAAGCCTGCACACCGTAGAGATCGGCCAGGTGGCCGAAGAAGGGCGCGGTAATGCCGCCCACGCTGACGGAAAGGCCGAGCGTGACGCCGGAAGCGATGCCAATATTGACGGGCAAATACTCCTGACCCATGACGACCATCACGCTGGCGGGCGCGAAGAGAGCTATGCCGATGGGTAAGAGGAGCACAAAGGCCAGGGGCATATTCAGTGGCGCCAGCAGCACAAAGGCCAGCAGAGCCGGAGCCAGGGCGCCAAAGCCGATCAGCACCATAATGCGCCGTCCATAACGATCCGCCAGGCGTCCGCTGATGATCGTCGTCACCGCGCCCACCAGAAGCAGGATAGTCAGGGCCAGCGAACCGGTAGCTTTCGATTGATGGAGAACTGCCAGCCAGTAGAGCGTCATAAAGGTATTCACGCCGTAAAAGACAATCGAACGCCCGGTAACGGCTCCCGTGAGCAGCCAGAACGCGCGCCAGTTATTCACCACAGCGCCGCCTGCCACCTTGCGCCTGGCAACTTTGCGCTGGTGGTGCGCAAGCAAACGGGGAAAAGAGAGAATGAGCAGCAGCGAGATCACCGCCAGCGGCACCAGCAGCCAGCCCGCCCCTGACAGACCAAAACGCAAGAGCAGAGCGGTAGTCAGCAGCGGACCAAGCGCGAAGCCGAGATTGCCCCCCAGAGAAAAAATGCTCATCGCCGTCGCGCGCCTCTCACCGGCCACCAGGTTCATCCAGCGGGCCGCCTCCGGGTGGAACGTAGCTACGCCGATGCCGCTCACCACCATCGCCAGGGCAATCTCCCAGAAGTCGGGGGCCAGTCCCGCGCCGGTCAGACCCAGACCCGCCACCAGCAGACCCAGCGGCATAAACCAGGGAGCCGCGAAACGGTCGGCCAGACCGCCGAAAACGGGCTGAATCACCGACGAGGCCAGGCTGGTAGCCAGCACCAGGCTGGCAGCGGCGGCATACGAAAGGTGTCGCTCAGCAATCAAAAAAGGCAGAAGCGCGGGCACAGCGCCCTGGCAAATATCAATACACAGATGACCAGCGGCCAGCACAGAGACCGAACGCCGGTCCATATAAACAGAAGGGGAAAGAGCCTGATCCATGAAAACCATCGCTTTCTTGCGCGTGGAACTATCATTGCCGATTTCTTATTATTTCACAGACCAGATCTGAACAGCAACCGCTGCTCAACAGTTGGACGACATGGCACAGAGGGAGCGCCGCAAAAGAGCAAGAGCATAGGGCACAACAAGCAAAAGCTGATTGTCCTCTACGCTCTCATTTTTGCCGGGCAGATAGTCGGCCTTCAAACATGGGTACCGGGTTACTCACAAGCCAAGCCAGGGCCATCCCCAGCGAGGGCGCAGGGAGCGGCAGCGTCCCTGCCGGGTGCGGGTGTCCCGCCTCTTTCTCTCCGCTCGCTTCTCGCCGCCGTCGGTGGCAAACCACTGGTGAGAATCCCTGAACATAGGTATGACAGGCTGGACTGTTACGCGGTATATTTAAAAGACTCAAGCATAGGTTGGAAATACTTCGTCTGGGCATCGTCGAACTTATCCTTCGCCGCCACATAGACGATCACATATCCTTTCGTCTCAGTGCTACGAGTGGGATGATTGTTGGCCAGAACCACAGCCTTGACATCACTGCTCTGTCCATTGAGCGTACTGGTGCCGCTGATGGAACGCTGGCTCCAATCCTGACCGCCAACCATAGTCGTTGAGGCAATGTTGACCGTCTCCACATTTTTCAGATTGACTTTGGCCCCTGTAATACCACCTTCGGCCAGTTCCTCGGATGTCTTCACCCCATCGGGATTAGCGGTTGAACCAATTGTCAGGTTATAGTTCCCGCCTGGATCGGTAAACGCAGTCTCTGTATTTGAAGTGGTCAACTTCCAGTCCGCCGGATACATGATGGTATAACCGGCTCCTGTATACGTCTTCGTCAGGCCCATTTTATCCGTCATAGCTGTGCTCGTCGCCGTGGCAGCCATCGTGGGCACCATCTGCTTGATAGGATTGGCAGTTGTATCATTGCTTGTGCTACCGCTCTTCGTACCGTTACTCCCTCCGCCACAAGCAACCAGGAGCAGAACCAGGGCCAGCAACGCGACCCCGCCTGCTAAACGGCGCTGAAGGGACTGTGCAGGAAATACCATTACCACAAAACCTCCAATACTCCTCAAACGTTACACATCATCTGGTGTGCTCAGGGATTATAACACGTTTCCCCAGAAATAGGTATAATCTCGTATGGTATTTTTCTCCTAATCACCTCGTTTTTACAATACATACATGAATTTCATTATATGAATTCAACCCTTCTTTCTATCAATCATCCCCACTTTTTCCAGCACCGCAAGGGCGCGTTTCCCCTGGACTGGGGAGGAGTGCAACAAGCGGTTGGGCTGCCTCAGAAACATCAAATCCCGTTGGGAACATCGTGGTTGATTCCTCGTCGCTGCGCGACTCGCCCTGCTGCTTTTGGAGGAGGTGGCAGGTTGGGCCGGGCCCAACC
>DASZXF010000404.1:0-6168 GCA_035546055.1 Ktedonobacteraceae bacterium | reverse complement strand
TCTTTGGTGATCTCGGACGAGGGCAAAAAGCGAATATCCTTCTCCGGGTAGCTGAAACGTCTGGCCAACCGTTGAATAGTCTCAGCCTCCACCTGGGCATAAGGCAAATTGTTCACTCCTGCTGGCCGGGGACTGGGATTTCCAGCCAGCAGGAGGTAGGGGTGTGTGGTCCGATCTATACACGCGGCCCGACGCTCGGAGAGGACAAAGGCTTGAGCGCTGGGGGCGACAGTGACTTCAAACAGTTCGCCCAGGTACTTCTTCTCGCCATGCCCGGCGCGGACCTGGAGGGCAGGGAACGGAAAAAGCCCCAGCGCGCCAAAGGGCACAAGCCTGACCCTCCGCACTTTGCTCTTGCTGAGGACTGGCACCAGATCATGAAATACTGGCTCGGTCAGCAGCGTCAGAGCGCGCTCCAGGTTAATCGGCGGATTCTGGCCGCTCTCCGTCTCAATCAGTCGAGCCAGCGCCCGGCTTTTCAACTGTGGAAGCGGAATCAGATGCTTTTGCAGCAGATTCTCCGGGGTACGAATAAGCAGCAACGCCAGACCCGTCTCCATGCCAGCGGCCAGGTAGATCAGAGCTGTACCAGGCGTCTGCACGGCCTGCACAATATCCTCGAAGACTGGCTGTGGAGCCATGAAATCAGGATCTTCGCGCATCCGAATGTCCTTGATCGCTTGAAGAACGGTCGCGCGCTTCTCTTGAGCCTGCCGAACCTGCGGATCTGGCTGCTCCTCAACTCCAAACGAGCGAGCAAGACCGGGCAAAGGCTGGAGCTGCGAACCAGAAAATAAGATATCCCCTCCTGTCTCTGGTTCGCTCGTGCGCCAGGCCTTGTACGCAGCAAAAAAACGCCCGACGCGCCGACTGGCCACCGTCCCGCTCCGCTCAGGGTCAAGGGCATCCAGGCTCAAGACCATGCGCAGATTTTGCGCACGTGCTTCCTCCAGCAAACAGGCCATTTCCTCCAAGGGAATCTGCTTGAAGTGCAGAAGCACTTCGGCAGCGCGTATATAGACCTGCACATGCACGTTGGCTATAGTGGAGATCAAACCGGCGCGCCGGCCCTCGTCGGGATTGAGGGCAAGCAAATCCCGCTGGACCGCAATCACCTCTCGCAGCGCCTGGTAAGCCTCTTCCCAGCGTTTCGCATTTTTGAAGGCTTCAAACAGATAGTACTGCGTTTTGCGATAAAGGGCTGGTGCGCCCTGGCGGGTATATGTTCGCAGAACAGCCTGGAGATCAGCGATGGCTCGCTTGAGTCGCTCATCGTAACCCGGGCCCATAATCATGAGATAGCTGAGGCCGCGATTCGACACTGCCGCCGCCCACTCCCAGGCTGAGTTTTCTTCTTTCACAACGCTCAGCACAGCCGTGTAATCATCAATGGCCTGAAAGGTGCCATGCGCGCTCGGCCAGCTCGCCAATCTATGGGCCATGGCACGTCTGAGCAGAGTGCGTGCCCAGGACTCTTGATTCCCTTGCTCTTTATAGAGATCTATTGCCTGTGTAAGCGCCTCTACCGCCCGCTGGCGATAGCGCAGCGGATCATGCACAACAGGATACGGATCTTCACGAGTTCCCAGTGCGGTAATATCCAGTTCCTCGGTGACGCGCATCATATCCAATCCCTGGCTGTTGTCGAAAATAAAAGCGGTGTAAAGAGCTGTTCCCAACGCTTCCTGTGTCTCAGCGAGGGAAGCGTACTTCCCATATTGACGATACACAGGAAGCGCCGCGCTGTAATCATCGATAGCCTGTTTCAGTCGGCTTTTGCTATCCTCAGTAGCGCTAAACATAGAAGGATAACAATGGTTGCCGCGACTGCACAGGAGGTCGGCCCATTCCAGGGTGCCCGGCGTCTGCCTGGAAAGCTCGCGGGTATAGTCGCTGATGCGCGACGAGGCGAGGGAGGCTGATTGCCAGCCAACCTGCCTGAGCAGATCAAGGTAAAATTGTCCCCAGGCAGCCTTGATGCCAGAATCTCGCACCATCTCCATAAACATCAGCCAGCGCTCGAAATAATCAACCTGATCCTGCTTGCCATCAGCTCTGGCTCTGGCAATATAATTCCTCATCATCACCAGGGTGATCTCAGTTTCCAGCACACGCTCATGGCGCCGAAACAGTTGGAGGATTTTATCCATCTCCTCCGTGTCCTGGAGTTCCTGAATCATCTGGTCCACCTCAACAAAATCGTTCCAGGCCGCGAGCAGACCGCGTTTACAGGCATCTTTGAGCAGAAAGGCATGGGATTCGTAGTAATCCGCCATGGGATCGCCCTGCTCGCGCAGGTCCGCTGCGTGCATCTGCAAAAACCAGGCTGCTTTCTCCGTCACCAGCAGTTCACGCCGTTCGTACAAAAAGTGATAGCATTCCTCATACTCGGCGTCGAGCTTTTCAAACTGATCGAGCATGTCAATTATCTGCTGATCCTCCGCCTGCACGCGCTGCCAGGCCGCCGCAAGGCCAGAAGCTCTCGCCTCTTTGAACAGCTCGATATGCTGCTGTAGCCTGCCAGCCGCGATCACATCTTCATCCTCTGTCAGGAGTTCATCATAGGTAATGGTCATAAAAAAGAGGGCCAGGTCCGAAAGCAAAAGATGCTGATGTTTCTCCAGAAGCTGATAGAACTCTTCCGCACCAGGAGCATTGTCCAACGCCTCCAGTGCCTCAAGCGTTTCTTGCTTCGCGCGCAGGAAACGCTCAGCCGCAGCGGGCGCACCCATTTTCTGCATTTTTAGCAGCAACGACAAAGTCGGGTTGAGAAAGAAGATGGTTTCGTCGTCGCCTGTATCCATGGCCCAGGTTACTTCTCGTCGCAGGTAAGTGGATGCGTCAAGAGCCTGCAAGCGCGCCAATATATCCACAAGCTCTACTGCCTGTGTGGCCTCAAGTACATCGATGACAAGATCAATAATAGTCGCCTGCTGCTCTTCAGAAAGATTACCCATACATACTCCGCTGTTCCTCGCCATGCACTGGCTCCATAAGAATACATTTATCAATACAATTGAATAGCTTCTCGCCGGGAGGACATTGTTTGTCCAAAGAGGCAAAATGGATATGTTATACCGGTCCCATCTTTTATATTACCAGAAATAACCTTAAAAATCTCTCTTTTTGCGGTTTATTTTTCTTATTCGATTCAATCTCATGACAATTTATCGTAATATTCACATGTTATTTTCATGTTATACAAGGTTACAACCAGCACAATGGTATGCCGGCTGGCGGTGCGCTGCGTCTCTTCGCCAACTTCGCCAATCAGCGTATCATAAGCAAAAGAGGAAAACAGATCCTCCAGAATTCCCGTCCCGGTGCGGTCAAGACCGACGTTGAGTTCGTTGCCATAACAGGGTACGCCCGTCTTCAAAACAGAAAGCTGGCAAGGATTGCTCTATGTTATACTTGTGGTTATAGTCAAGAAGCCCCGGGAAAAAGCGACTCCGCGCCTCGCAGTCCCCAGGGTAAGAAGACGGGCAATCGTTCTAGAGTAGAAGAGATAATCGTGGTACTGCAACCTTTTGAGAAGCTAACACGCGCTGGCCAGATCCGGCGCATGGGGCGGCTGGCCGCCCAGGTAGAAGAACCATCCTACGGCGAGCGATCACGCAGAAGAAGCGCGCTTGAACTGAGTGAGATCAAAACCCTGCTGCGCGCCCCGGCGTTCTAAGCATCTGAAGCGGCCCGGGTATGTTACCGTCCCTGGTTCGCGCAGACTCTTTGCTCGTCCGCCCTGGGCGCAAAGAGCTGGCGGCAATGTCCGCCGCGCCCGCTCAACGGGCTGATCCGCTCAGCCAGTTGAGCTTGTCTGGATTGACAACGGTATAGATGCGACCAATCTGTCCGTCTATGATATCGCAGATTAAGACGCCGCAGGGTTGTCCATCGCGATAGCCCACCAGCGCCGGCTGTCCGTTGACCTCCGCGATCTGCACCTGCAGGTCGGCGAAAAAGCGCAGACCGCCTGTCGTACCACGGGCAACCCTGTCGCGTCCACGCACAGGCTTGAGAGCCGAAGGCGCTTTGCCGCCGCCATCGCCCACTAAAACGATATCGTCCGTCAGCAGATTCAAAAGCCCCTGCATATCTCCGCTGGTGCTGGCGCGCAGAAATTGCTCGGTGAGCCGCGTCTGCTGCTCGCGCGAGGCAACATAACGCGGCTGGCTCTGGCTGGCCAGGTGCTGGTGAGCGCGGTGAAAAATCTGGCGGCAATTGGCCTCGCCTTTCTCCACAATCGCGGCTATCTCAGGATAATCATACTCAAAAACTTCCCGCAGCAGAAAAACAGCCCGCTCTAATGGTCCGAGCTGTTCCAGCATGACCAGGAAAGCAAAAGAGAGTGTTTCATCTCGCATCACCTTTTCGCTTCCCTCGGCGCCAGGACCGGTCAAAATGGGTTCAGGTAGCCAGGAGCCAACGTAGACCTCGCGCCGCGCCCTGGCCGATTCGGCCTGATTGATACACAGTCGCGTGACAATAGTCGAAAGATAGGCTCTGGGAGACTGCACGTCCTGCTCATTGACCTGCAGCCAGCGCACAAAAGCCTCCTGAACGATATCTTCCGCGTCCGTCGCGCTGCCCAGCATACGATAAGCCAGGGCAAAAAGTTGTCCTCTATATTGTTCAAATGCTTGCGCACTCTGTTCTGGCATGTTCACAGATGTCTTTAACCTCGCCAATGATATCCTCACCAGTATATCCGATTACTATCGGCGAGAAAAGTCGCTGAAAACGAGCGAGTGGTATTCAGGAAACCACGCCGACCGGCAAGGTCAGATCGCGCTTCTGCAGAACCAGTTGAGCGACCTGGCGCGCACTGGCCAGGCTGGGGTCCGAGAGAAAACCCTCACCAATCCAGTCACCGGCCAGATAGAGATGAGCAATCCCAGGCACCAGTGGTCCCGGACGGCCAGCGTAACCGCCACTGCTGGCCAGAGGCAACATCCCTATAGCCTCCATATGTGGCAAAAAGATCCGCCTGATCAGCACCTCGCGCCAGCCCGGTTGGGCCTCGTCCAGCAGCGCTTCCAGCGCGCGCTCATCCTCCTGCGGCTCGCTCGAATGCAATGGATGGAGTTGCTTGAAGGTCGAGATTACAGCCCCACCCTCAGGCGCAACCCGCGTATAAAACGATTGCGCCGACAGAAAGCGCGGCTGATCCAGATCTTGCACAACGGGGTAACGCGGATCAGGCAGGCGTTTTAGCGCGACATCCAGGCAGGCCACCCGCGCCGGCACCAGAGGATCGACAATGGCCCGCAGTGGCGCGTAATTGCCCTCATCAAGCAGTTTCACCGCCTCAGCCGGCCCGGTTGCCAGCAGCACATGCGAGGCGGTCAGAACATCCCCATTGCTCAAACGCACTCCCTGAACAACGCCCGCCGCCTGGTTCTCTCCCGACTGATAGAGTACAGAAGCCACGCGGTGTCCACTCACGATACGCACCCCCGCCTGCTCAGCCACCCGGCGCAAGCCATCAACCAGCGTTTGCCAGCCACCTTCAATGTAATGCACCGGATTTTTGAGAGTAAGCTGCAGCTTGCGAATCAGCACCTCCGCGCTCACCAGTTCCAGAGCCGCGCTATATGTAAAGGCCCACGAGATCGAGGCAAGCACCTGGCGAACACGCGGACGCCGTGTCACGCGCTCCAGCCATTCCTCCACACTCAGATGCGCCATACTCTCCGCCTTGAGACGCGGCAACGTGCTGAAGAAGCGCATCATCTCCATTTTATCGACCGGCGTCAGCAAATGACTGCCCAGAAGCGCGGGCACGCTGGCCGGAAAAGGCTCCATTTTGCCCTCGTGAAGCATAAATATCGTGCGAGGTATGCCGTACTGATAAGAAACGCCCAGTTCCCGCAAAACCTGCGAAGTCGCGCCACCCGTATAGAGCGCATGAATCCCCCGGTTAAACCAGTACCCATCATAGTTCCGGCTGGCCGCCCGTCCGCCCAGGTTCGCGGCTTTTTCAAACAGCGTCACCGTCATACCTGCCCGCCCCAGATAACTGGCCGCGCTCAAACCCGCCAGGCCGCCGCCGACCACAATAACATCAGTCTTCTGTGGATACATCGTCTCCATATCAATTCCTGCTTTCTGCTTTTCAGATCATGGTTTTCAATAACACAGACAAGACAGGCAGGGATCAGATTTTGT
>DASZXF010000403.1:0-2098 GCA_035546055.1 Ktedonobacteraceae bacterium | reverse complement strand
GCAGGCGTGCAGACGGGCGCCAGTGCGCCGGTGCGTGCTGGTCTCATCGAGCAGAGAGCGCAATTCGCTAGCCGCTTGCTGCGGACGCGTATCCTCCCAGGTCAGCAGCGGCAACAGCGGGTGTCCATCTGCATCCAGGGGAAGCAGCGTATGCCAGAACTCGGAAGTTGCTACCCCGACAATGTGCCGGGCCTGCTCACCGGCTGCCTGAAGCGTCTCATCGATGGTGCGCACGACCAGGGAGAGCAGAAAATCAGCGTCAACCGAAGCCTCGCCGGCCTGTGAGATGGTCAACTGATAGGTGTGTTGCGAACTGGCGCCGGGGATGGCCTTGCCCTGAGCATCGTACAGAATGGCGCGGGTGGATGACGTACCGATATCGAGTGCCAGAAGAGAAGGCTGATCTGCCATAATTGCTCAATTCCTCAAAAGCGTCTTACGTAATATCCCTGCCAGGCAGGTGGGTAAATAGATGTCCATCAGCATTGTAGCATGCTTTGCCTCGCCTTGCTGATACATATGATGAGTAATTTCCTTAAATCTCAGCGAAAATGTAGCATTGGTCCATGGGACAGCGCGGACAAAGCAAGCCAGCGCTTCTGACCAGGAAGCGGGATGCGGAATGGCAGGAGAGCCTGGTGGGCAGTTTCATGGCGCTTGCTGGCTCTGGTTCTGCTGTTTGAGCTGCGCGAAGGAGGCCAGGCCCATAAAATGCGCGGTAAGCGCGCAGGCCAGGATGACCAGGCAGATCATCGCGACTGAGAACAGACCCTTGAGGAAGCTTTTCAGCCGGCGTGGAGGACTGACCGGCTGCGCTGGCTGTGCTGGCTGTGTTGACAGGCTGCTGGTCGCCAGGTAAGCATGGGTCTGGGGCAGGACAGTCGTGTGGCGCGTGGATGGACTGTATGCGTGTAGCACCTGCTGGACCGCTGCAATGCTGGCGGGGCGTTCGGCGGGATCGAGGGCGAGCATACTCGTGATAAGCTCGGCCAGCGCCTCCGGCAGCGCCGGGCAGAGCGAGCGAATGGGAGGCAGATGGAAAGGCGTTTGCGAGGGATCATAGCCCGTCAGCAAAAAATAGAGAGTCGCGCCCAGGCTATAGATATCGCTACGCGGCGTTGTCTGAGCCTTGCCATATTGTTCAGGCGAAGCAAAGCCTGGAGAGCCGAGCGGAGTGGTATCCCTGGTCTGACCCGGCTTAAAACGCCGGGCAATGCCAAAATCGATCAGATAGAGGCGTCCTCCGGGAGTGCGCATGATATTGGCCGGCTTGAGGTCGCGAAAAATCACCGGCGGCTCAAGCTGATGCAGATAGCGCAGTACCTCGCAGAGCTGGCCACCGATATTGAGCACCTGCTTGAGCGGCAGACAGGGTTCCTGGATTTGCTGAAGATACTCATCAAGAGGTTCGCCATCGATAAAATCCATCACCAGATACCAGTGCGTCTCATCGATGAAATGCTCATGAATTGCCGGCAGATGCGGGTGATGCAGATTGGAGAGCAGCTGGAGTTCGCGATTAAACGTATCGGTCGCCTCAATCGCCTGGGAGGCGCTCAGTGTATCCAGCTCAATCGCTTTAATCGCCACCATCCGTTCCCTTGCCTGGTGGTCGCGGGCTTTGTAAACCGCGCCAAAGCCGCCTGTGCCGACCTGTCCCAGCACCTCGTAGCGTTCGTGGAGCAGCGGCGCTGTCGACCGGGCCTGGGGAGCGTGCTGCATCAACTGAATCGTGGCCTGAGCGTTGGGAGAAAGCGTAATTTGCATATACACAGGCGTCTGCTCGGGTGCGGCATCGTCGGGAGTCTGTACCGGTCTATAGCCGCGCGCATAGTCCTCGTTCGGGAGCGCCGCCAGCAGATGAGCGCAGGCGCGGCAGACTGTCGACGCCGGTTCGTTGGCCGCGCCGCATTCGTCACAATAACGATCTGGTGTATCCATCAAATATCCAGCTCCTTCAAGCACCAGCAACACAGGCCAGATTTCTCTCTTCTTTCCAGAAAAAAGCCAAAAAACCACCTCAGACACTATAGTATACGCTGAAACAGGGCGCTTTGTCTCAGCGCGTGAAAAAAGTGCATCTCATAGAATGGCGCCA
>DASZXF010000402.1:0-6995 GCA_035546055.1 Ktedonobacteraceae bacterium | reverse complement strand
GCTGGCGGTGCTGCTGATCTGGCTGCGTATCTACGCCGGCAGCTATTTTCTGCTCGATCCGCGCTGGCTGCTGAGCCTGAGCAATGACCTGCTTTCGCTGAATGACCATTTCATCCAGGCAGCGGCGATTCTCATCAGCGCGGCTTACTTCTGCTGGCGTGGCAGCAGGCTGGCTCAGTTGCGCATTGAGCCAGGACACATCAAGCGCCAGATCTGGATCGGTCTGCTGATTTTGCTGGCATCTATCATGCTGCGCGCTGGCTTCGCCGGAACAGGCGGCAGTCTCGACGACCTTGTGATGATCCTGCTTCCTGCGGCCTTTCTCTATTTCGCGCTCTCGGCCCATGCCCTGGCCCGCACCTCGTTCATGCGCCGCGCCCATCCCTTCGGTCTGGAGGGTACGATTGCCACGCAGGAACGCTCGATGCTGAGCATCATTGCCGTCATCGGCCTGGGGCTGCTGGTGCTGACGCTTATCGGCGGAGTGGCCTTCAGCGCGGCCTTCTGGTCGTCGCTCCAGCCGGCGGGACAGGTTGCGATGGAGGGCTATACATGGCTGGTGGATAAAGTGAGCCTGGGACTGGCCTGGATTCTTCAGCCCTTCTTCTGGCTGGTTACCTGGATTGCCAGCCTTTTCCACCCGACGCGCCGCCCTGCACCGCCAGCCTCGAATATTACGCCGATCTCTGGCCACCATATCGCGCCCACGGCCTCGCCGGTTCTTGTCTTCTCCGTCAAAGTCCTGCTGCCCCTGCTCATTCTGGCGCTGCTGATCCTGCTCACCTGGCTCACGCTGCGCAGACGCAGGCGAGTTCGTCCTGTGCGCCGGCGCGCCAATGGCGATGTTCATGAAAGCGTATGGTCCTGGAAACTCTTCTGGAGCCAGTTCAAGGCGCTGCTGGCCGCCCTCTTCGGCAGACGCAAACCGGCGGAGGCTATGCTATCCACGCAGGACGGCGAACTGCCCACGGAACTGGCAGCGCGCACCATCCGCGAGATCTATCGCGCGCTACTCAAGCGGGCCGCGAGCGCTGGCTATGCGCGCAGGCGCAACGAGACGCCTCACGAGTTTCGCCGTCGTCTGAATCAGTCGCGTCCCGCCAACAACGAGCCGCAGCTTGGCCAGATCACCGACGCCTATGCCCTGACTCGCTATGGCGGCAGTGTACCGGACGAGCTTGAACTGGCCGGTCTGCGCCGCTCCTGGCAGGAACTGGAGGACAAATGGCAGACCCCGGCGAATCAGCGCTAGCCGGCTACTGAGCCGTCACCATAAAGGCCGCGTGCGTGGTTGGCTGACCGGGGAGAGAGATGGTCACTTGCATCTGCCAGGCGCCATCCATACTGAAGGAGACACGCGCGACATACTGACCTGTCCCCTGCGCGTGGGCCGTCACCGCCGAGGTTGTCAGACCCATATCGGCCTGCGTGCCCTCCAGCGTCACCCGCGCCCCGCTGAGAGGAGCGGCGTTCCGGGAAAGCTGAATGGTACAGGTGGTCGGCTGTTCAGTTGAAGGCGGATTGGGATCGACGCGCAGGGTAATGGTGTATGGACCCGCCTGCGTGGTCTGCACCCGGGGCGTTTGCATGGTGGGCATGTAATTAGTAATAAACGTTCCTAAAGCGGTGACAAGCACAAGGAGAGAGATGCCCACCGCCAGGAGAAGCAGGCCACGTTTCATAGATCAACTCGCAGGCATACGCACATAAATCTGCCCGTTATCCACCCGGACATCCAGGCGAGGCAACGGGTTCAGATAGAGCGAAGACGAGCTGGTGTCAATCCCGCCATCCTCCTGAAACGTTCCGCCGTGACAGGGACAGTGAAAACGCCGATCCGCGCTGGACCACGCGACAATGCAGCCTTTGTGCGTACAGGCCGCCGACATCGCAATAATCTCGCCCTGCGAGGTCCGGGTATAGCCAGGCTCGCCAGGGTTGCTCGGCCTCTCGCTCCGCACCACATAGCCGGTCAGGCTCAGAGAACCCCGCTGGTCCTCCGCTCTAAATTTTACCGCCTGCTGGCCAAGTTCGGCAACCGTCGTCACAGGGAACCACTCCAGCAGCGAAACCAGCGTAATTGTCACTTCTGGCCCGGTCTGCGTCACCGTTGTCTGCTGAGACAGGGCATTGTGCATGGCCATCTCAGCAATGCGATCCACGCCCGCGCCCGCCACCAGCGAAGCCGCCGCCGTCACGCTGCCCGCCAGCAGCCAGCGGCGCGGCAGACGCTTCCTGGTCTTCAAGGGAGGCACCTGCCGCGCCGCTGGCTGCGCGGGCGGCGGCGGCTCGGTTGCCGGGGTTTGCGTAGTTGCAGCAGTCTCCCGGGGAAGCGCCTGCCCCTCCTCTTCAAGACGTTCCCACAGACGCTCCGCGAAGTCCGCGTCCGGTTCAGCTACGCCAGGAGTGGCCGCGTGGAAAAGCATCGCCATGCGATAAATGCGCGCCTGAGCGGGCGTCAAATCTGCGGGAGGATAGGCTACCCGCCCCGCCTGGAGTTCGGCGATGAAACGTTCTAGCTCCAGGTAGTCCTCAAAACGTTCCTGGTCTTCACCTGACATGGTTGCGCTTCTCCTGGTGCAAGTGATCTCTGGCTACTGCTTTTCCAAACTTTGTTCAATGGGCACGCCGCCTGCGGCGGCGCGCAAAAGATAACATGCGGGGACACCCCGCGTTGCGCACTACTGCTCTCTACCATCCCGCTTTAGCGGTTCTCGCCGAGCAGGGTTTCAAAATCCGAGGCGCGTTTAATGGCGCGAAACTGCATGACTTTGACATTGGCCTCGCTCAAGCCCAGACGCTGCGCTGTCTCTCGGATAGAAAGATTGAGCAGAAAACGGCAGGTCAGCACCTCGCGATAGTGCTCCGGCAAAGCCTGGAGAAGCCGTTGCACACGCTCAGCCGGGCTGGTATTGATTTCGACCGCCTCGCTCTGGGCCGGACCTTCCCAGCCGGCGTCCAGCAACGCTTCCAGCGAACTGGTCGCGATGCGATAGCGCGCCCGCCAGAAATCAGCGATGGTCGTGCGAGCTACCTGAAAAAGCCACTTCTGCGCGCTCAAAGCACCGCGCTCCGCGTGCAGACCGCGCATAGCCTTGATGAAAATTTGCGACGTGACATCCTCGGCCTCCTCGCGGCTCCCCACCTTGCTATAGACATAGCGATAGATCAGGTGCAGATTTTCCTGATAGACCGTTTGAAAGTCCTGTTGCTCTGCCCCTGTATGTTCTGACGCGAGATGCGCCTCCTCGTTATTCTCGCGCAATGTGCTCACACCTTGCCCCCTGTTTTCGTGGGTTTTCCGGTTCTCCTGGCATAAAAAAGAGAGAAGGAGCCGCTTCTTGCCTGGCTCATGTAATATTACGTTGAGCAGTTACACTTTGATCATTTCACTGTTCTCACACGAAGCGAGACGCTGTTTCAGCCAGGACGCTCACATGTTGAGGATGATAGCGAAGAAAGCTGAAGAGGTCAAGTGTTTGGACAAAAGCCAGCGTATCAATCTGGCAAGGGCCAGCCATTCCCAATTGATGGACCGGCATCCGGCCTACGTGATATAATGGCCTGACTGCTCCCCGCGCTATATGGGAATAAAGCAGGAGGCTATTATTATATGTTTCGTAAGATTCTCATTGCTAACCGTGGCGAGATTGCGCTACGAGTGATACGTGCGTGCCGGGAAATGGGTATCCAGAGCGTGATCGCGCACTCCGAGGCAGATCGCCACTCGTTGCCCGTCCTTGAAGCCGATGAACATATCTGCATCGGCCCCGGCCCCAGTGGCAAAAGCTATTTAAATATTCCTAATATTATTAGCGCTGCCCTGATTACAAATACCGATGCCATTCATCCTGGCTACGGTTTTCTCTCGGAGAATACCAGTTTTGCCGAAATTTGTGCCGATGCCCATATCACGTTTATTGGCCCGCCAGTGGGCGCGATGCAGATCATGGGCGATAAGGTCAGCGCGCGTAAGGCCATGGCCGAGCTGGGTCTGCCCATGCTGCCCGGTACGCCTGTCCTGCGCACCCTGACTGACGCGACGGAGGCAGCCGGCAAGATCGGCTTTCCGCTGATGCTCAAGGCCGCCGCCGGCGGCGGCGGGCGCGGTATTCGCCTGGTTGAGCGCGCGGAAGATTTCGAGCGCCTCTTCACGCTGGCGCAGAATGAGGCCCGCGAGGCCTTCCGTGACGACGGCATCTATCTGGAGCGCTACCTGGCCAGAGCCCGCCACATCGAGATTCAGGTGCTGGCCGATAACTACGGCCATGGCGTGCATCTTGGCGAGCGCAACTGCTCCTGTCAGCGCCGCAACCAGAAGGTGCTGGAGGAGTCGCCCAGTCCGCATCTGCCGCCAGAGGTGCGCGCGGAGATCGGTCAAAAGGCGATTGACGCTGTGGTAAAGGTCGGCTATCGCAACGCTGGCACCCTTGAGTTTCTGGTAGATGAGCAAAATCGTTATTACTTTATGGAGATGAACACCCGCCTGCAAGTGGAGCATCCGGTGACAGAGCTGGTCACGGGCATCGATCTGGTCAAAGAGCAGATCCGCATCGCGGCTGGCCTGCCCTTGCAATTGCAACAGGAGCAGATCGAGTTCAGGGGCCATGCCATCGAGTGCCGCATCACAGCGGAAGACTCCTCAGCCGATTTTCGTCCGCAGACAGGTGTGATCGAGAAATACTTGCCGCCCGGTGGACCTGGAGTGCGCGTAGACAGCCATCTCTACGCCGGTTACGAGGTTCCGCCACACTATGATTCGCTGCTGTCCAAGCTGGTTGTCTGGGCAGACACACGCGAGGCGGCCATCGCAAGGATGCAACGCGCGCTCCATGAATATCAGATTGAAGGACTGGTCACGACCATTCCTTTCCATCAGCGCCTGCTGAGCCACGAAGGATTTATCAGCGGCGATACATATACCCGTTTCCTCCAGGAGGAAGCGGCATCGTTGGGCATTTAAGCAGGTGCA
Organism: Ktedonobacteraceae bacterium; assembly: GCA_035546055.1. GTDB lineage: Bacteria > Chloroflexota > Ktedonobacteria > Ktedonobacterales > Ktedonobacteraceae > Paraktedonobacter. The sequence goes on along the minus strand of DASZXF010000402.1, from coordinate 2,023 downwards.
TACCGTGGGTGTGTACCCATAACTAGCGCGACCAGGAACAAACAGGTCGTCCTGCGGGAGGTGACTTTATGTCTCGTGTTGTTGTGACCGGGTTGGGGTTGATTACATCTCTGGGCAATGATCTTGCGACTAATTGGGAGGGTCTGACTCAGGGCAAATCGGGGGTAGGGCCGATCACCGGCTATGACACCACCGATTTTCGTGTCCACTTCGGGGCCGAAATCAAGGATTTTGATCCAACACTTTACATGGACCGCAAGGAGGCACGCCGCAACGACGTTTATGAGCAACTGGCGATTGCGACGACCAGGCAGGCACTCGCTCAGTCCGGCCTGCAGATTACCGATGAGAACGCTGATGATGTCGGCGTCTATATCGGCAGCGGTATCGGCGGTCTGGTCACTCTCCATGATCAATTTCGTGTCTTACATGAGAAAGGACCGAGCCGCATCAGTCCTTTCTTTATCAGTATGATGATTATCGACGGTGCTCCCGGCATCGTCTCCATTCTGACCGGCGCGCGTGGTCCCAACTGGGCGGCGGTTTCGGCCTGCGCCACCAGCGGTAACACCGTTGGCGAAGCCTTTGAGACTATCCGGCGCGGTGATGCCAGGGCCATGATCGCAGGCGGCTCGGAAAAAGCTGTGACGCCTATTTCCATGGCTGCGTTTGACAACATGACGGCGCTCTCGCGCCGCAACGACGATCCCCAGGGCGCCAGTCGGCCTTTCGATCTCACTCGCGATGGCTTTGTGATGGGTGAAGGTTCAGGCATGCTCATTCTGGAGGATCTGGAATATGCTAAAGCGCGAGGCGCGAAAATCCTGGCCGAAATGGTCGGTTATGGCTGCACAGCGGATGCCCATCATGTCACCAGTCCGGCTCCCGGTGGCGCGGGCCTGGTGCGTGCTATGCACGTCGCGCTGCGCAAAGCCAACCTGCGTCCCGATCAAATCGACTACATCAACGCGCACGGCACCTCAACCCAGTACAACGACGGGCATGAAACGGCGGCCATCAAAACGTGCTTTGGCGAGCACGCCTATAAAGTGGCCATCAGCTCCACCAAGTCGATGACCGGGCACACCCTGGGAGCCTCCGGCGCGGTCGAGGCCGTCATTTCGGTCATGGCCATCCAGACCGGGATCATCCCACCCACCATCAATCTGCACCATCCTGATCCAGAATGCGACCTGGATTATGTGCCCAACGAGGCCCGCCAGGCTACCGTTAATGTCGCCATGTCCAACTCCATGGGCTTCGGCGGTCATAACACGTGCCTGATATTCAAACGTTACGAAGAGTAGAAAAAGTAGATGGATATACGCGAACGTGAAATGCCCTGGGTGAAACGCGTCGAAGCGCTGATCGAAGCGCTCGACGGCAGTACGGTGGGCGAACTGGAATTGCGCGAGGCCGGTACGGAGATCGTCATTCGCCGTCGCCCGGACCTCGTGCTGACCTCGGCACCCGTCCAGCAGGTCAGCGCAGCGCAGCCGCTGGTACTCGGCGGCACCAAACCGACCCCCAAACGCGAAGAGCGCAGTCAGCCAGTACCCACGCCAATTACCGGCGTCTACTATTCCTCGCCTTCGCCAACCGCGCCGCCCTTCGTCAATGTCGGCGATGTCATCCACAGCGGCCAGGTTATCGCCCTGGTCGAAGCCATGAAGGTCTTCAACGAGATTCAATCTGAAATCGCCGGGCGCGTCGTGGCTCTGGTAGCTAAAAACGGCGATGTCGTGCAGAAAGGCTCGCCCCTGCTCAAGGTCGAACCGCTCTAAAGGCGCATCGTTCCCGACCTGACCAGATCGGCATCAATTATCTGACGGGCGAAGTGCCTCTCGAACAGGCGACCAGAGCGCGAATGCATCCGCGCTCTGGCCGCCTGTCTGAGAGGCACTTCCCCCATCAGATAGCTGATGCCGATCTGATCAGGTCAGAAACGATGCGCCTTTAGAGCGGTTCGACCTTGAGCAGGGGCGAGCCTTTCTGCACGACATCGCCGTTTTTAGCTACCAGA
>DASZXF010000401.1:0-19045 GCA_035546055.1 Ktedonobacteraceae bacterium | reverse complement strand
CCACCAATCAGCTCTCCGTGGTCTCGTGGGATCTTGCTCACATGCTTTTCCACTACTCATAAGAACGGAATGCCGCTGCTTTTCTCAAATCGCACCGTTATCCTCTCCTATTCCATTTGCCTCGCGAATGTACAAAACGGTAGGCAGATAGTCGCCTGGAGAGCGGCCTGCTCTGCTCTCTCCGGGTGTAGCGGTGCTGCTTGCCCGCGCCGTGGCTCGCCGCGTTGAGCACGGCGCGGGCAGAGACACGGTGCGCGTGTTGCGCGGTCTGCCAGGCGTGGAGGAATGATCGCCCGCGTGTCGGCAAAGAGGGGAGAGGAGTGCATATTGTGCATCAATGCATAATATGTACTCCTTTCGGGAAATCGGCGAAGGTCTCCGGGTTGAATGTGCAAAGTGGAGTGCAAAGCGGCTGCAAAGTATGGCGCGGCTACTATTTCTGTAGATCAAGAGCATGAGAGAGGTCTGGCGAAGCGCCAGGAAGCTGTCAGAGAGCGCCTTCCCAATGCGTTTCGGCCTTTCTCAATGCGCGAAAGAACGCAGCTAGTCATCGGCTAGCAGGATGCTACCGCCAAGGGAGTACCAGATGATAAGCAAGCAACAGGCCAGGGATATTGCCAATATGCAAAGGACGCATGAATTGTCGCAAAAGAGGGTGGTAAACGTTCTCCTGGTGGAACGTTGTACTTTGTTCAGAAAGGCTATTCACAAAAGTATCGAGGCCTCCGGGCAGGTGGACCGGGTGACAGAGGTCGAAAGCGTGACAAGCGCGGCCCTGGCCCTGAAGTCGAGGCTGCCGGATATTGTGCTGCTTGGCACATCGGTTTCAACCGAAGAATGTCTGAGCGTGACAAGGCTGGTCAAGAAGCACCACACGCACATAGGCATGATCGCCCTGCGCGTCAAACTTGTTCCGCAGATAGTGCAAATGCTTATTAAAAGCGGAATCCACGTCATTTTAGACGAAACCGTTACCGAACAGGATCTCACTTTTGCCATCAAGGCCAGCGCCGTTGGCCAGGCCTTTCACTCGCGGCGGGTGTATGAGCAGATGGTGGCCCCATCTGGCAAGGGCGATCTGCTCACCAATTCGGAGATGCAAACGCTCTCACTGCTCATGCATGGAGCCAAAAATCATATCATTGCCAAGAAACTATGCATCACTGTAAAAACGGTGGAAGCGCATCTCACGCGCATTTACCGGAAACTGGGCGTGAATTCGCGGGCTCAGGCCATTCTTCGCGCCCAGGAACTACATTTCCATTTCAACAGCGACTCATGAAGAGACACGGCCTGCCTGAGTTGATGAAGCCGTACTCTGCTTCTCCTGGGGTTGTTCCATTTCACGCAGGGCAGGGTTGACCAGCAGTGAAAGGGTGGTCAGGAGATACAGGCTGCCCATCACCAGCAGCGTTGTTTGTAATCCTATCCATTCAATCACAAATCCGCTCACAAACGTTCCCAGGGGAATACCAGCCAGGGCGCCTGCGCCGATCATGCCAAAGATTCTGGCGCGCATCCTGGCTGGCAGGCGTTCCTGAATGACGGTGACGGCAATCGGATTCATCGGCGCAATCGCCAGTCCCGCGATGATCTGCCAGGCGACCAGTACGGGGAAAAGCGGGAACAGCAAAAACACCCAGAAGTTCAGGGCGCCTCCAATGGTGTAGCCAATGCCATAGGTCAAACGACGTGGCAGACGATGGCCAATGGCCCCGAAGAGGATCGTGCCGACGGAGGCCGCGCCTCCAGAAGCGGCGACGATAAAGCCGAACGGCAGCGCGCTATTAAAGACCTGCTTGATATATGCCGGCTCTATGACGGAAAAAAAAGCGCCGTCGATCATGTTGGTGATCAGAATAACCCCGACGAGAGAGAGAACCAGCGCATCGCGCCGCATAAAACGCACGCCATCCCATAACGAAGCCAGGTATCCTTGCTCCTGTTCCTCTGTATTCGGCCTGGTCTGCTGCGTCGGCACAGCCAGACCAATCAGAAGCGCGGAGATGGCGAATGAGATCGCGTCAAGCCAGAGCAAATTGCTGGTGCCGATGAGCGCAATCAGCAGACCGGCCAGCGGCGCTCCGACCAGGCCGGCCACGCGGTTAATACCGTCAGAGAATGAATTGGCTCGCTCCAGGCGCATAGTAGCCAGTTCGGCCAGGTCTTGAATCATGGCTCTGCGAGCTGTGCCGCCGGGCGACTTGAGCAGTCCGCCCAGAAAGACCAGGCCCAGTAATTGCCAGAAGGCCAGCCCGGTCGTGTAGTGCAGCAAAGGGATGAGCATGACCGTGATACCGCTCACGATATCGCCGATCACACTGGTACGCTTATAACCCAGACGATCAACCAGGGAGCTGGTAAAGAAGGTCGAAAAGACGGCTGGCAGGGTGGAGAAGAAAGCCGTAATGCCTGTCTGCGTCACACTACCGGTTGTTTGCAGCACAAACCAGGGAATAGCCAGCAGCGTGAACATATCCCCAACATAAGAGATGGCGCTGCCCGTGAGGAAAGCTATGATAGGGAGCTGGCTGACCTGCTGCGTTGGTGGCGCTATTGCGCTCATTTTCTCTAGATCGTTCATGTGTTCTCCATACTTACGAAACGGTACCCTATTCTTGCGACAAAGCTTACCACATTTCTTTCTCTCTGTATTACTCATCCTTCTGTTTTTCTTCGTTATGCCCGTACATTATAAGTAAAATTCGCTTTTCTTTCCTCTCTACCAAAAATGGCTGACCCCTGCTTGAGCCTGCCTTCAGCGGAATATGCATCTTTAGAAGAGGAAAGAATGTATTGCACAAAAATCAGGGTTTTCCCTGACTAAAAGTTCAGAGATTTCTTGCAAAAAAGTCCAGGCCTTGTGCTTCGAGATCAGGGTTTTCGCTGAGCCAAAGTCTAGGGTTTCTTCAGATGTGCCGGAGACGCAGGGGATGTATATTCTAACTAACGACAGGCGCGCAGGTACCGTTAAGCATGAATTGCTCACGGAAACTGTTTTGAGTAATGCATCCGTACCTGGCGCCTCATACAGGATTTCCATCGTAACGCTCTCCGGCCTGGTGCTGGAAGCTGGCTGAAACTCGTTGGTGTAAGCGCCCAACAGTAAAGGACACACGTATGGCTCAATTTGACTTTGACATCGGTATTATAGGTGGCGGCCCGGCTGGGGCGTCCCTGGCCTCCTACCTGGCGAAAGCGGGACTTTCCTGCGTGGTGTTTGAAGGCGACCTGTTTCCACGCCCGCACGTCGGGGAATCATTCGTGCCCGCCTCAACGCGAGTCTTCAAAGAGATCGACTTTCTTGAGCAAATGGATCAGGCCGGGTTCTCCAAAAAGTATGGGGGCGCCTGGACGACCAGCGGGAAAGGGCCGATCTATAACGATAGCTTTGAAGGTCTGGAGGCGGATTGCCACGTCAAAATACGTTTCGACGAACGAGAGCAGCCGGGGGTTGACCGCAACTATACCTTTCATGTGGATCGTGGCAAGTTTGACCTGATGCTTTTACAGCACGCTCACCGCCTGGGTGCCACCGTCTACGAGGGTATCCGTGTCCAGCGGGTTGACTTCTCGGAGCAGGACCGTCCGCGTATCATCTTTACCCTGGGACACCAGGAGTTCAGCACCAGGGTACGCCTGGTGGTCGATGCCAGCGGACGGCGGACGCTGCTGGGCAATCAGCTCAAATTGCGTATTCAAGATGAGGTCTTCGATCAGTACGCGGTCCACACCTGGTTTGAGGGCTATAATCGCATGGTGCTGGCCAAAGATGCCTTCCAGAGCGATTACCTCTTTGTGCATTTCCTGCCTCTGACAAACTCCTGGGTCTGGCAGATACCGATCACCGATACGATCACCAGCATCGGGGTGGTCACGCAGAAGAAACATTTCGCCAGGTCCAGGCAGGAGCGTGAAGCGTTTTTCTGGCAATGTATCGAAAGCCGGCCCGAGCTGGCCGCCGAATTACGGGCAGCCCGGCAGGTTCATCCCTTGAGAGACGAGGGTGATTATAGCTACGCCATGAAACAGATCTGCGGAGATAACTTCGTGCTCATCGGTGACGCGGCTCGTTTTGTCGATCCTATCTTTTCCACCGGCGTCAGCATTGCGCTCAATAGCTCGCGTTTCGCCAGCGCGGATATTATCCGGGCCGCGCAGAGCGGGAATTTCCGCAAGGAGAGCTTCCACACCTACGAGTCCACCTTACGCCGTGGCACGAAGAACTGGTACGACTTCATCACGGTCTATTATCGCCTGAACGCGCTCTTTACCGCCTTCGTGCAGGACGAGCGCTACCGTCTGGATATCATCAAATTGCTGCAAGGTGATGTGTACGATGATGATAATCCGCCGGTCCTGAGAAAGATGCAGAGTATTGTCAGCCAGGTTGAGCAAAATAAGGATCATATCTGGCATCGCTATCTGGGCGAACTGACCAGTAACGCCTTTGCGCCGGCTTACTAGCGGGCGCTGGCCGATGTTTCTGGAGTAGAGGGCGGAGTAAAAAACATGGACTTTTCATGGTCACAGCAACAGGATGAACTCTATACGCGCGTCTTAACGAAGGCGCAGAGCGCTTTCTCGTCTCGTCCCGCTCAGTTCTGGACACGTGCCCAGTGGCAGCTCTGTGGAGAGATGGGCCTGGCGGGATTGAGTGTACCGCAGCCCTACGGGGGAGAAGGATACGACGCGCTGACCACCGCGCGGGCTATTGAGGCCTTTGGACGTGGCTGTGAGGATATGGGCCTCGTCTTTTCGCTGGCGGCTCACCTTTTTGCCTGCGCTATGCCCGTGGCGGAGTATGGAGAAGAGGCGCTGAAACGCCGCTTTTTGCCGGGCTGCTGTGATGGCACGCTGATCGGGGCCAATGCCATCACAGAGGTCAATGCTGGCTCTGATGTCTTTGCCCTGACAACGCGCGCGACGCGCGATGGGACTTCGTACATCCTTGACGGCCAGAAAAGCTTTGTCAGTAATGGCCCCGTAGCGGATCTCTTCATTGTGTACGCAGTGACCAATCCGGCGCATGGATACCTTGGCATTACCGGCTTTGTGGTGGAGCGGGATACGCCCGGCCTGGTCATCGGTGAACCCATTCACAAAATGGGCCTGACAAGCACCCCGGCCTGCCCGGTCTCCTTCGAGTCCTGCCGCGTACCCGCAGCTCATCGTCTGGGACGGGAGGGCCAGGGATCGCAGATCTTCAAACGCTCTATGCAGTGGGAACGCGCCTGCCTGTTTGCCGCCTATCTCGGTCAGATGGAGCGCCAGCTAGAACGTACCATCGCCTATGCGCGGGAACGTCGCCAGTTTGGCAAAGCGCTCGGCAAACACCAGGCCGTAGCCCACCGCCTGGCCGCCATGAAGCTCCGGCTGGAGGCCGCGCGCCTCTTGCTCTATCGCGCCTGCTGGAGCTTTGCTCAAGGGCAACATGCCGTGCTGGATATCTCGCTGTCAAAGCTGGCCGTCAGCGAAGCCGCCGTCAAGGGAGGTCTGGACGCCCTGCATGTCCACGGCTCCCTCGGCATTCGCAGCGAGTATGGCATTGGCACCATGCTGTACGATGCCCTGCCCGCGACCCTTTTTTCGGGAACCTCTGAAATGCAGTACGATCTTATTGCAAGTGAGTTGGGATTATGAGTTTGCGAAATCTGGTCATGCGCAGCGCGCAACGCACGCCCGGCGCCCTGGCGGTCAAAGATCCCGCTATGAGCTTGACCTACCGGGAACTTGATCGCCTGGCGAACCGCTTCGCGCGAGCGCTGGCGGCCCTGGGCGTTGGTCCCGGCGACCGCGTGGGTATCTGGCTGGGCAAATCCGCCTCTGCCGTCGCGGCCATGCAGGGGATACTGCGCCTGAACGCGATCTATGTGCCGCTGGACCCGCTCAGTCCGGTAGCGCGCATTCGCTCCATTCTCACCGCCTGTTCCATGCGCGCGCTGGTGACATTGCGGCAGCGAGCAGATGCGCTGGCGGACGACGGGTTCGGACCGCTCGCCTGCCTCTGCATCGATCAAGACGACCTGGCTGGCTTTTCTGACGCGCCGGCGCCATGGCCGGCAGCGGCAGACGACGACATCGCGTACATTCTCTATACATCGGGATCTACGGGCAAACCGAAAGGGGTGAGCATCAGCAATCGCAACGCGCTGGCCTTTATCGAGTGGGCCTCGGCTCTGCTGGCCGCGACACCGGATGATCGCTTTGCGAACCACGCTCCTTTCCACTTTGATCTCTCGGTTCTCGATCTCTATGTCGCCTTTCATGCGGGAGCCGCCACCTATCTCATTCCTGACGGCCTCTCATATATGCCGCGCCAACTGGTCGATTTTCTGGTGCGGGAACAATTGACCGTCTGGTATTCAGTCCCATCGGTGTTGATACTGATGATGGAACAGGGCGAACTGCTCAACCTGCCCGCGCTCTCACTGCGCGCTCTGCTTTTTGCCGGGGAGCCGTTTCCCATCAAGCATTTGCGCAAACTGTATCAACACTGGCCGCACGTGCGCTTTTTCAATCTCTATGGGCCGACAGAAACGAATGTCTGCACCTATTACGAAGTGACAGAACGTCACGAAGACTGGCAGAAGCCCCTTCCCATCGGCCAGGCCTGCTCCGGTGATACCGTGTGGGCGCAGAAAGAGGATGGCACGCTGGCTCAGCCAGGCGAAGAAGGGGTGCTGATGGTAGCTGGTCCGACCGTGATGGTTGGCTATTGGGGACAGGAAGCGCAGGGCAGCAGACCATACGCCACCGGCGACCTGGTGCGGGTGCTCGACAATGGCCAGTTTGCCTACATCGGACGCCTCGACCAGATGGTCAAAATACGCGGACATCGCGTCGAGGCGGGCGATGTCGAGGCAGCTCTGCAAGAACATCCCGCCATTCATGAAACCGCTGTAGTCGTTTCAGGCGCAGGTCTGGAGGCCCGTTTAATCGCTTTCATCGTGCCTGCCGGCGCCGAAGTGCCCTCTCTGCTGGAAGTCAAACGCCATTGCGCGGCCCGTCTACCCCGCTACATGATCGTTGACGAGGTGCGCACGCTCCCGGCGCTTCCACGCACCAGAAATGGCAAACTCGACCGTCAGACATTGGCACATTATGCACATGATGCCAGACAAGCAAAAGGAGAATGATAACATGGAACGCCGCGAAGTGTTCGAGCAATTACGCACATACATTGTAGAGCAAGTGCTGGATGGCAAGCATCTCGATGTCGATGAGACAACCCCGCTGCTGGAATGGGGCGTAATCAACTCCATCGAAATCATGCGCCTGCTGACCTTTATCAGGAAGCAGTTCGCGATAGATGTGCCGCCGGTCCTGATGGTCGCCGACAATTTCGTCGACCTGAACGCACTTACCGATGTCGTCATGTCGTGTCAGGAGGAAACCTCGGCGGCTGCGCTGGACGGCGCTCGCTGAGATGCCTGCCCCGTCTTCGTGGTTCCCATTTGCAGAAGAGAGAAGTATCGCCATGCGAGATATTCAACCTGATCCCATTGCTATTACAGGCATCGGCTGCCGTTTTCCTGGCGCCCGCAATCCCTTTGAGTTCTGGCAACTGCTCAGCGAAGGCAGAAATGCGATTCGCGAAGTGCCCGCTGATCGCTGGCCGATAGAGGCTTTCTATGATCCTGAGCCAGGTCTGCCAGGCAAGACAGTCAGCCGCTGGGGGGGATTTCTGGACCAGATTGACCAGTTTGACTGGCGAGCTTTTCGTATGCTTCCGCGCGAAGTGAAGCACATGGACCCGCAGCAGCGCTTACTCCTCGAAGTGGCCTGGGAGGCACTGGAAGACGCGGGACTTCCCTTTGAACAGGTCGCCGGCAGCAAGACGGGAGTTTTCATCGGCGTCAGCTGGAATGATTATTTCCATTTGCTCCTGCGGCAGCGGTCGCGTCTTGATGCCTACACCGCGACCGGCAACGGCGTCTGTTTCACCGCGAATCGACTTTCGTATCTCTTTGACCTCAAAGGTCCGAGTCTGTCCATCGACGCTGGCTGTACCTCATCGCTGATGAGCGTCTACCAGGCTTGCCAGAACCTGTGGAATGGCGAGGCAAGCCTGGCGCTGGCCGGCGGAGTCAATCTCATGCTCTCGCCCGATCTCTCCATTATGCTTTCGCAGGCTGGTTTGCTGGCTCGTGATGGTCAGTGTAAAACCCTCGATGCGCGAGCTGACGGCTTTGTACGCGGAGAGGGCGCCGGCATTGTGGTGCTCAAACGGCTGTCCCAGGTCAGGCCGTCGGAGCGAGTGTACGCGCTTATTCGCGGCATCGCCACCAATCACAATGGCCATAATGAGTGGATTATGGCCTCCAGTGCCAGTGCCCAGGCAGCTCTGCTGCGCGAAGCGTACCACAAAGCAGGCGTCGATCCTGGCGAGGTTGATTATATCGAATTAAACGGGACCGGCTTCCTGCAAGGCGACGCGCTGGAAAACCAGGCGCTCAGCGCGGTCCTGGGCGCCGGGGAAGCGCGTGCGCGCGCCTGCATGGTTGGCTCGGTCAAAACGAATATCGGGCACCTGGAAGCGGCGGCTGGCGTGGCCAGTCTGATCAAAGTCGCGCTGACTCTGCATCACCAGCACATCCCGCCGACCTTGAACTTTCAAACGACCAATCCCGACGTTTCCTGGCAGAATGTGCGCCTGGCAACCAGACAAGAACTCTCCACGCGAACGCAAGAGGAGCGCCTGGCGTTTTCTGGCGTCACCACGCTCTCGATGTCCGGGGCCAACGCCCATGCTGTGCTCGCCGCGCCGCCGGTTCGGGCGGTGTCTCCCGAGCCTGAGCAAGCGACCAGACTGCTACCTGTCTCCGCGTGCAGCGCGGAAGCGCTGACCGCCCAGGCCGCAGCGCTGCGCGATTTTCTGCGCGCGGACAACTCGGCCCACAGCGCCTTCTGGCAGGACGTGTGTTATACCGCGAGCGCGGGCCGAACTCATCATCCCTATCGTCTGGCGATCACGGCCTCTTCCGCGCAGGAGGCGGCCAGCGGACTCGCCGCGTATGTGCAGCAGCAGCAGCGTTTCGCCAGGATTCCCACGCGGCGACCAAAGCTGGTTTTCCTGTTGGCTGGCTCAGACCAGTCCGCCAGATCCATCATCGAAGATCCGTTGCTTTTGACCTATCCCGCTTTTCGCGCGGCCATTGCCGAGTGCCAGCAGGCTATCAATCTGATTACAGGGAGATCGCTGGCTGAATGGCTGAATGCCAGTGCCGCCAGCGATCCTGAGCAGTCCACCGGCAACAGAGCGCTGCATTTTATCCAGCAGATCGCCCTGGCCGCCCTCTGGCGCTCCTGGCAAATTGTGCCGGCAGGCGTACTGGGAGAAGGAACAGGCGAGCTGGCGGCGGCCTGTCTGGCCGGGGCGCTGACGCTGGAAAACGCGCTGCGCCTGATTCTTGACCCCGCAAAGCCGGTTCAGCGGGAAAGCGGGCCACGGGACGAGGCGCCGTCGCCGACTCTCTACGCCTCCACGGTCAGTTTTGCTCACGACCAGGAGGACCGTCACCTCCAGGCGGTACGGCTGGCAGATGAACGTGTCTCTGATCTGCTGCTCGATCAGGTGATAGCCGATGGCTGTACGCTCTTTCTCGACCTGGGACTGTCCTCGGACCTGGCCACGCGCATCTCGGGGCGCACGCAGAACGCGCAACGTCCTGTGCTGCTGGCCACGCTGGCGCGCGAGGGAGAGACCGCCCCGACTCTGCTAACCACATTGGGGACGTTCTATACCCTGGGCTACGATGTTGGTTGGTCCGCACTCTATCCCGTAGAACGCACCTGCGTCAGTCTGCCGCCCTACCAGTGGCAGCGCGAGCGCCTCTGGGCTGATTGGCTGGAGGACGAGAAGGTGAGCGACTCATCACAGGAGAATGCGCAGGAAAAACAGCCAGCAGCGTCTATCGTGGCCGCCCCAGACGCATCTCCCGCGCTGCGTATCGCGCGCATCTGGCAGGAACTGCTCGGTCTGGAGCAGATTGGGCACCAGGACAACTTTTTTGCCCTGGGCGGAAGTTCTCTGCTGGCTGGCCAGCTGCTGGCCAGGCTGCACCGTGTCTTCCGGGTAGAGCTTTCAATGAAAAGCATCTTTGAACATCCCACCATTGCTGAACTTGCCGAGATCGTCGTCCGCGACAGCGAGGCGGATCAACAAGATACGCTCAAACCAGGGGCAAACAGCGCCCGCCACTATGAAGAACAACTGCTCGATCTGCTCGATCTGCTGACAGACAGCGAGGTCAGGGCCTTCACCGGTGGACGAGAGATGCTGGCGCGGCTCTTGCAGGCGAAGATCAGCGGCCAGAAAATCTTTCCTCTCTCCTTCGCGCAGCAGCGGCTCTGGTTCCTCAACCAGTTACAAGACGGTTCACCCGTCTATCACATCACCGTGGCCTTCCGGCTCAGCGGAGAGATCAATCTGCGCGCGCTGGAAGAGAGCCTGCACGAGATTGTCAGGCGCCATGAAACGCTGCGCACCACCTTTCCCGCCCTGGATGGACAACCGGTGCAGGTCATCGCTCCCGATCTCGTGCCAGAACTGACGCAGGAAAACCTGGAAGCTCTGGCGCCAGAGCAGCAGAAGGCCGAGACCTTGCGCCTGGCGACCAGCGAAATACAGAAGCCCTTTGACCTGGCAAGAGGGCCGCTGCTGCGTACCAGGCTGCTCCGCCTGAACGCGCGCGAGCATGTGCTCCTGGTCAGCGTCCACCATATCGTTTTCGATGGCTGGTCGATGCGGATTTTCTATCGAGAGCTGGCCACGCTGTACGATGCCGCGCTGCAAGGAAAGCCTCACGCGCTGCCTGAGCTTCCCATCCAATACCTCGATTATACCGCCTGGGAGCGCAAATGGTTCCAGGGCGGAGCGCTGGAGAGCGGGCTGGCTTACTGGCAGCAACAACTGGCGGACGCCCCGCCGGCGCTGGAACTGCCCACTGACTACCCCAGGCCGGCGCTGGAAACCTTTCGCGGCGCATATACCGAGTTTATGCTGCCCGTCGATCTGCTTACGCAACTCAAGGCATGTGGCCAGCGAGAACAGGTCACGCTCTTTATGCTCCTGTTCACAGCCTTTCAGGTCTTGCTGCACCATGCCAGCGGGCAGGATGATCTCGTCATCGGTACCGATGTCGCGAACCGCAACCAGCTTGAAGTGGAAGGTCTGATCGGTTTCTTTGTCAATCAACTGGTGCTGCGCACCAGCCTGGCGGGCAATCCCTCGCTGAGTGAACTGCTGCAACGCGTGCGGCAGGTGGTCCTTGGCGCCTATGAGCACCAGAGTGTACCGTTTGATCAGCTCGTGCGCGTGCTCAAGCCTGTGCGCTTCCCCAACCGCGCCCCCGTTTTCCAGACCAAGATAGTCCTGCAGAACACGCCAGTTTTGCCTGAGCCTTCCGCTATCACCGTCGATCCCCTGTTGATCGATGCCGGGGCCGCGCAGCTCGACCTGATCCTCGACCTGACGGAGACGCCAGCCGGTCTGCGCGTAATCTGGCAATACAATACCGATCTCTTTCAAGCCGGTACTATCGAGCGCATGAATCGCCAGTTCTCGTTGCTGCTTCAGGCTATCGGCGCCTCAACTTCGCAGACAATCTCAGCGCTGTGCTCCATGCTGGACGAGGCGGAAGGTCCGCGACTGGTCCAGGCAGCCAGCGCCCGGCATCACCAGGACACAGCCACGCGTAACGGATGGCCGGGGATCTCCGGCGAAGACGGACCGCAGGTCGCGCGCGCCCTGGCCAGAGGCAGGCAAGTTATGCTCAAACGAGGGTCCGTCTCGCGCGAATTTGCAGCCCAGGCGCAGCGTACACCGCACAACATCGCCCTGGTTCTGGACGGACGCGAACTCACCTATGCCCAACTCAATGAGCAGGCCAACAGGCTGGCCCATCGTCTGAAAAGGTGGGGCGTCAAGCCAGAGACGATGGTCGTACTCTGTACAGAGCGGTCCCTGGAAACCCTGATCGGTATGCTGGGCATCTTCAAAGCCGGGGGCGTGTGTGTCTCGCTGGACCCGGCGTATCCGCAGGAGCGCTGGGCCTTTATCCTGCAAGACAGCCAGGCCAGGATAGTCGTCACGCAGGAGAAACTCGCCAGCCGGTTCAGCGAGTACGACGGACTGGATGTGCTCAGCCTGGACGTAGCAGATGCCCTCCCGGGAGACGAGGAGAATCCGCGTGACGAGGGCGAGCCAGAGCGCCTGGCCTACGTCATGTATACATCGGGATCAACCGGCCAGCCCAAAGGAGTCGCCGTTTCCCAGCTGGCCGCGCTCAATCATTTTCTCATCATGCGGCAAGAATTCCACCTGAGCGAGCGTGACCGCATCCTGCAATTCTACTCGCTCTCCTTTGATGGTTCGCTCGAACAGGTCTTTCCCGGACTCCTCTGTGGCGCCACCGTCGTCATGCGCGGCCCAAACTCCTGGAGTGTAGCCGAACTGAATAAAGCCGTCAGCGAGCAGAGACTGACAGTCGTGAATCTAACGCCGGCCCTCTGGCAGCAATGGTCACAGGAAATCCAGGCCGAGCCAGAGACAGTGCGCGATGTCCAGCTCAGGCTGGTGATCGTCGGGGCCGAAGCCATGTCTCTCGAAGCCCTGCGCCGCTGGCGTAACACCCCCCTGGCAAGCTGTCAGCTAATCAACGCCTATGGTCCCACAGAGGCAGTCATCACCGCGAGCATGTTCCCTATTCCAGAGCCATTCCGCGCCGAGGAAAAGGTCTCCACCGTACCTATCGGCAAGCCTCTGCCCGCCAGAGAGATCTATCTGCTGGACAAACACGGGCAGCCAGTTGCTCAGGGGGTAGCCGGAGAAGTCTACATCGGTGGGCCGCTCCTGGCCAGGGGCTATCTCCGGCGACCCGACCTGACCGCCGAGCGCTTTGTGCCGAATCCTTTCAGTTCGGAGCCTGGAGCGCGGCTCTACAAAACCGGCGATCTCGCCCGCCACCTGGCCGATGGCACGCTGGAATACCTGGGGCGAGTCGACCAGCAGGTAAAAATCAGAGGCTTTCGCGTCGAGCCAGGAGAGATAGAGGCCGTCTTACGGCAGCATCCAGCCGCGCGTACAGCGGTGGTCATCGTGCGCGAGGATCATCCCGGCGAGCAACGTCTGGTCGCCTATGCCCTCCGGCAGCCAGAGCAGCAGGCCACAGCGGCTGATCTGCGCACCTTCCTGCTGGGGAAGCTACCAGCGTACCTGCTGCCGTCCGCCTTTGTCTTCCTGGAGACATTCCCGCTCACCGCCAACGGCAAAATAGATCGCCGGGCACTTCCCGCGCCTGAAAGCGAGCGCGCGCATCTAAGCGAGGCCTTTGTCGCCCCACGCAACCCTGTTGAGGAAATGGCCGCGCGCATCTGGAGCGAAGTCCTGGCCGTCGATCAGATTGGCGTACATGATAACTTTTTCGAGATCGGAGGACACTCGCTGCTCGCTATCCGTGTGATTGCTCGCGTACACGCTGTCTTTCAGGTGGATTTGCCAGTGCATACGCTCTTTCTGGAACCCACCATCGCCAGCTTCGCGGCCAAAATCGCGGAGGCCACCGACGCGAACCGGAAGCCTGCCCTGCCGGCTATCACCCGCCGGCGCCGTAACGGCCAGTGAAACACAAGCAAGAAACCGGGAGATCTCACCGATGATAACTGAACAAACATCCATCTTTCCACTCTCATTTGAGCAGCAGCGCTTATGGTTCTTTCATCAACTGGAACCGCAGCTCCCGCTCTACAACGTGCCCATCGTTCACCAGCTCAACGGGCGACTGGACAGGACGGCGCTGGCACAGAGTCTGAACGATGTCGTCGGACATCACGAAATACTGCGCACCACCTTCGAGATGGTGGATGGACAACCCGCGCAGGTTATTCATCCCACCCTGCCCATCGACCTGCCCGTGGTGGATCTGCGCCCGTTTTCCGCGTCCGAGCGAGAGCAAGAGATCGCGCGCTGGACAGAAAAGGAAGCGCTGGCTGCCTTTGATCTCGTCAACGGTCCTCTGCTGCGCGCCCGGCTGCTGCACGCCAGAGAGGAAGAGTATATCTTTCTGCTGACGATCCATCACATCATCTTTGATGACTCATCGGTAGATATTCTCTTCCGTGATCTCCAGGCCTGTTATAGGGCGCGCAAAGAAGGTCGCCTGGCCTCCCTGGCCGAGCTGTCGATCCAGTACGCTGATTATGCCGTCTGGCAACGCGAATGGCAGGAGCAGGCATCTGATCCCCTGCTGACCTACTGGAAGCAGCAGATGCAAGATGCCCCGACAGTCCTGGAATTGCCCACAGATCGTCCGCGTCCGCCTGTCCAGACCTACCGGGGCGATCTCTACTCCTTCACGCTGCCCTCTGAACTCGCGCAGGCGCTTGAGGAACTGAGCAAACAGGAAGGATCAACGCTTTTTATGACGCTGCTGGCCGCTTTTCAGCTTCTGCTGGCCCGTTATACGGAGCAACGCGATATCATCGTCGGTTCGCCGATCATCAATCGCAACAGAGTTGAGATCGAGTCAGTGATTGGCTTCTTTGTCAACATGCTCGCTTTGCGTACCGACCTGAGCGGCAATCCTACCTTTCGCCAGTTGCTCAAACGCGTGCGGAAAGTGGTGCTGGACGCCTACGCGCATCTCGATTTGCCCTTTGAGAAGCTGGTCGACGGGTTGCAGATACCGCGCGATCCCAGTCATACGCCGCTTTTTCAGGTCATGTTTGCCCTGCAAAACGCCTCTACGACAAGCCTGCAACTGAGCGGCCTGGAGGCCCGGCAGTTTGAGAAAACCAGTAAAACAGCCAGGTTTGATCTCTCGCTGATTATGATAACCGGCAAGGAACTGAGCGGAGTCGTTGAGTATAACACCGACTTATTTGACAAAGCGACCATCGCCCGCGTCATGGAGCACTTTCAGAACCTGCTCGCGGGCATCGTTGCCAGTCCAGATCTGCCGGTCTTCCGTCTCCCCATGGTTACAGCCACGGAGCGCGAGCAACTTCTCCAGGCGCTAAACGCGACTGCGCGGGACTATCCCCGTGAAACCTGCTTTTGCCAGTTGTTTGAGGAGCAGGTCGAGAAGACCCCTGAAGCAGTTGCCGTTGTCTTTGAAAAACAGACGCTCACCTATCGAGAACTCAACCAGCGAGCCAACCAGCTCGCCCATTATCTCCAGCGGGTAGGCGTCGGACCCGAAGTACCGGTGGGCATGTACCTGGAACGCTCGCTGGAGATGGTGATTGGCCTCCTGGGCGTGCTCAAGGCAGGCGGGGGCTATATACCGCTCGACCCGGCATATCCCAGGGAGCGCCTGGCCTTCATCCTCGCCGACGCCCGGGTTCCTGTCTTATTGACCCAACAACAACTTGTGCCGGAACTCCCGCCGCACCAGGCCCGTGTCATCTGCCTGGATAGCGATCAGGAGCTTCTGGCCGGAGAAAGGAGCGAGAATCCCCCGAGCAGCGCCACAGCGGACAACCTGGCCTATACCATTTATACTTCAGGTTCCACCGGCAAACCCAAGGGAGTCATGATTTCTCACCGCGCCCTGGTCAATTTCCTCTGCTTCATGCGCGAGCGACTCGCTATCAGCGCGCAGGATCGCATGCTGGCGACGACCTCGCTCTCCTTTGATATCGCTGGCCTGGAATTGTATCTGCCGCTGCTGGCAGGCGCCAGCGTCATCCTGGTATCCCGCGAGGCGATTGTAGACGGGCATCAACTGGTCAGAGTCATCG
Organism: Ktedonobacteraceae bacterium; assembly: GCA_035546055.1. Taxonomy (GTDB): domain Bacteria; phylum Chloroflexota; class Ktedonobacteria; order Ktedonobacterales; family Ktedonobacteraceae; genus Paraktedonobacter. Next base: position 3,301 of record DASZXF010000401.1, on the reverse strand, counting down.
ATACCTCTCAGGCTACGCTCATGCAAATGACGCCGGCGGGCTGGCGGATGCTGATAGAAGCTGGCTGGCAGGGGCACAGGCAACTGCGCCTGCTGTGCGGTGGAGAGGCGCTCAGCCAGGAACTGGCGCGGGCGCTGCTGACGAAAGGGGCTGAGCTGGTCAATCTCTATGGGCCAACCGAAACCACCATCTGGTCAGCTCTCCACGCAGTCCAACATGCCGAGAGCGCGATCCCCCTGGGACAGCCCATTGCCAATACACAGATCTATATCCTGGATGCCCTGATGCAGCCGGTCCCGCCCGGTGTCCCTGGTGAACTTTACCTGAGCGGAGATGGACTGGCGCGAGGCTATCTGAACCGTCCGGCGTTGAGCGCGGAGAGATTTGTACCCCATCCTTTCAGCGAGGTGCCGGGCGCTCGCCTCTACAGAACAGGGGATCTCGTGCGCTATCGTACTCACGGCAGCCTTGAATTCCTGGGGCGCATCGACCACCAGGTGAAAATTCGTGGTTTCCGCATCGAACCTGGCGAAATCGAAGCCATCCTGCGCGAGCATCAGGCCATCCGAGATGCGCTCGTCATGGTACGCGAGGACAGGCCGAAGCACGAACTCCTGGTGGCTTACCTGGTCACCGAACAGGAGAGCGCGCTTTCCGCCGAAAGTCTGCGCGACTATCTCGGCACAAGGTTGCCAGGATATATGCTGCCAGCGGCCTTTGTGTTTCTGGATGCCTTTCCCCTGACGCCCAATGGAAAGGTAGATCGCCAGCGTTTTCCCATGCCCACCATCCGGCCAGCCGAGGCTGATAAAGGTTACGTGGCCCCGCGCCGCCTGATAGAGGCTCTCCTGGCGGATATCTGGGCCGAAGTCCTGGCGGTTGAACAGATCGGCGTTTACGACAATCTCTTTGACCTGGGAGGAGACTCGATTCGCTGTGTCCAGATTGCCACCAGAGTTCAGCAAGTGGGACTTGCGCTTACGCCCAAACAATTGCTCCGCTATCAGACCATTGACCGGCTGGTAAATCATCTCCTGGCCCGGCAACAGAGCGCAGAGCAGGTCGAACAGATCGAGCATTTTTTGCGCGCTGCGGAACAGAATTGAGATGCCAGCAGCATGCAGTTGACAGTGGAGATAGCAGATCACGCCATCCAGGCGCTTGACGAAAGGTGAAAAGGTCTCATGAAGACAACGAGATTTTCTCAAGCTCAGCTTGCCAACCTTGCCGAGTATATGAGAGAGAAAGGTAGCAGCCCGTTATCCATCCGGCCCATCGCGCGCAAAACAGCGGACGAGCATCTTCCGCTTTCCTTTGCCCAGCAACAGCTCTGGTTCCTGGATCAGTTGCAAAGTGGCTCGCCTGCCTACAATATCCCCATCGCTTACCAGATCAAAGGCAGCCCTGACCTTGCCGCGCTGGAACAGAGCATCAATGAGATTATCCGGCGGCACGAGGTCTTGCGCACCGTCTTCCAGACCAGAGATGGACAGCCGGGCCAGGTCATTCTGCCAGATCTCACCCTGAAGCTCTGCCCTGAAAGCCTTGAGGACATTCCGCCCGCGCAACGCGCCGCAGAGATGCAGCGCCTGGTGACAGAGGAGGCACAGAAGCCTTTCAACCTCGCGCAAGGTCCGCTGGTGAGGGTGAGATTGTTGAGATTGGACGAACAGGAGCATGTGCTTCTGTTGACCATCCACCATATTGTCTTTGATGGCTGGTCGATGCGCCTGCTGTCCCAGGAATTGACCACGCTCTACACCGCCTTCGCGCAGGGGCAACCCTCGCCGCTGCCCGACCTGCCCGTGCAATATGCCGATTATGCGCACTGGCAGCGCGAGCGCCTGCAGGGTGAGGTTCTGCAAACAGAACTCGATTACTGGAAGCAACAACTCGCCGGCGCCCCATCAGTGCTGGAACTCCCGGCTGACCGGCCAAGGCCAGCCGTCCAGGGCTGGCAGGGCGATCTGCACTCCTTCACGCTTTCGCGCGCTGTCTCTCGTGATCTGGAAGAACTCAGCCGTCGAGAAGGATGTACTCTTTTTCAGACCTTGCTGGCGGCCTTCCTGGTGCTGCTCTACCGCTATACGGGCCAGGCAGATCTCGTCGTCGGCTCGCCGGTTGCGAACCGCGGCCATGTAGAGACTGAAAAGCTGTTCGGCTTCTTCGTCAATACCCTGGTCCTGCGCTGTCGCCTGGCGGATAACCCTTCGTTTTATGAGGTGCTGCGCCAGGTGCGTGAGACAACGCTGGACGCGTATACCCACCAGGATATTCCCTTTGAGAAGCTCGTGGATGAGTTACAGCCACAGCGCGATCTGAGTTACACGCCACTGGTCCAGGTGCTTTTCTCGCTGCAAAAAGGCGCTGATACCCCGTTGCAGATGGCTGATCTGACGCTCTACCCTCTCTCTATCAACAATCGAACCACAAAATTCGATCTTTCGCTAGAGTTTGTGGAGACAGGGGGGACAGAACATGGTTTAACTGGCGCTATTCAATATAGCGTGGACCTGTTCGACGCGACGACGATTGCGCGCCTGGCCGGCCATCTGCAAAACCTGCTGGCCGCTATCGTGGCCGCTCCTTCTGGGCGCATCGCGGAACTGCAATTCCAGACCAGCGCCGAGCTACAGCAGTTATTACAGGAGTGGAATCCGCCGGTCAACGAGGAGGCGGAAGATCGCTGCCCTCACCAGCTCTTTGAGGAGCAGGCCCGGCGCACGCCCGACCTGCCCGCCCTGGTCCAGGAGGAGCAGTCGCTTTCCTACGCCGAACTGGATCAGCGGGCCACGCGCCTGGCGCGCTATCTGCGCCAGCAAGGAGTGGGCCGCGAGTCCCTGGTCGGTCTGTGTCTGCCGCGCAGCTGCGAGCTGGTCGTGGGACTGCTGGCCATTCTCAAAGCGGGAGCGACCTGTGTGCCCCTCGATCCTGAGTATCCCGCCGCTCGCCTCAGCTTCCTCATGCAGGATGCCGGGCTGGCCCTCCTGCTCACCGCCTCGTCGCTGGTTGAGCGTCTGCCAGCTCCCCATCCGCCGCTGCTCTGCCTCGACCAGGTGCAGATCGAGGATGCCGCCCTCGGGGAAGAGGAGGAGCCGCTGCCGCCAGTCTACGCCGACCAGGTAGCGTATGTGGTCTATACCTCTGGCTCGACCGGCACCCCCAAAGGTGTGCTGCTGCGCCATCGTTCGCTGACCAATCGCCTGCGCTGGGGCCAGCAGGTTCATCCCCTGAGCAGCCAGGACCGCGTGCTGCAAGAAGCCTCCTTCAGCTTCGACTTCTCCCTCTGGGAGTTCTTTGG
>DASZXF010000400.1:0-3470 GCA_035546055.1 Ktedonobacteraceae bacterium | reverse complement strand
CTCGCCGTCTTTGTGCAGGTTATTCTGCTGTGGATCAATAACGCGGGTGTGAGCTGGCCTGTGACCGGCTGGGGAACGCCCTGGCAGTACACCTGGGACGACATACAGTTTAAAATCGCTCCTGTCCTGACCTATGGCGCGGCTGGTTATGCCTATTATGCGCGCCTGACACGTACTACCCTGCTGGATGTATTGAAACAGGATTATATTCGGACCGCGCGTGCCAAAGGTATGAGTGAACGCGTGGTTATTTACCGCCACGCGCTGCGCAATGCTATCATTCCTCTGATTACTGTCGTGGGCGTGCTGATCGGTCTGCTTGTGGTTGGCTCTTTCTTCATCGAGATTATCTTCAATATTCAGGGCATCGCCAATATTACGGTGAATTCTGTCTTCCAGCGCAACTATCCGGTGATTCAGGCGACCACCATTATGATCGCTATCTCCGTCGTGATAGGGAATCTGGTGGCCGATATTCTGTACAGCCTGGTTGATCCACGGATCAGAATCGAATAGGTATGCTCTCACAGAACGAAGAAAGAGAGGAGCAACGCACATGGATATGAGAGAGAGAACTCCCGAGATCAACAGGCCGGAGGCGGCACCGGGCGAAGACAAACCCGCTGTGACCCATAAAGCGGAAGTGGAGCCGGGCCAGAGCGCGCAGAAGTCGCTCAGCCCTTTTCAGCAGTCGTTCAGACGTTTTCTGCGCGATAAGCGCGCGATGGTCAGCCTGATTGTGCTGGGCCTGATCGTGCTGATCGCCCTGATCGGCCCGCCGATCTACATCCATATTGGTGGACTCTATCAGTCCGATATACAGGGCACGATTGGCCCGACTGTCTACCATAGCTATACGCATCAGGAATTAACCCAGCAAAACCAGGGGCCATCGGCTCGCTACTGGCTGGGCACTGACGGCCTTGGTCGCGATATGCTGGCCCGTTTGATGCAGGGCGTGCTGGTTTCGCTGATTGTGGCCCTGCTGGTCGAAGTGGTTGATGTTGGCCTGGGGATGACGATTGGCCTGCTGGCCGGCTATTATGGCGGCTGGATCGATACCGCGCTGGCCCGTTTTACTGATCTCATGCTGGCTTTCCCCGGATTGCTGTTCGCGATTCTGCTGACGGCTGTCTTTAACGATAGCGTGAGCGATGCTTTTAGCAACTGGCCGCTGATCGGTTCTTTTATGGCGAATGGCAACGCGACGCTGGTGATTGTCTCTCTGGCCCTGGCGCTGGTTTCCTGGCCGCTGATGGCGCGTTTTGTACGCGGCCAGACCCTGCAAATCAAGGAGCAGCAGTTTATCGAGGCGGCGCGCGCGTCAGGAACCAGCAATCTGCGCATTATCCTGCGCCATGTTGTGCCCAATGTGATTAATTTCGTGCTGATTGTCTCCTCGCTCAATATCGCGAATACCATCATCGGCGAGTCGGGCCTCAGCCTGCTCGGTCTGGGGGTGCGGGAGCCAGGTTCGAGCCTGGGTCTGATGATCAATGACGGTCTGGATACGCTGTCTATCTTTCCCTGGAATACTATGCTGCCGACGCTGGTCCTGACCGTGATTGTGCTGGCCGTTTCTTTTATCAGCGATGGGTTGCGCGATGCCTTTGATCCGCGCAGCGGTAATTGACGCTCGTTCCGATGTATACAGCCTCAAGAGTGGAGTAACCTATGGTAGAGAACCTGCTGGAAGTACGCAACTTGAAAACTTACTTTTTCTCGCGCGCGGGGACGATCAAAGCTGTCGATGATGTTTCCTTTGAGATGCGTCCGGGCGAGACGCTGGGCGTGGTGGGAGAAAGCGGATGCGGGAAAAGTGTGACGGCGCTCTCGGTCATGCGCCTGGTTTCCCAGCCCGGCAAGATTGTCGGCGGGGAGATTCAGTTCGCGGGTGAGAGTATTCTGGATAAAAGCCAGGAGGAACTGACCGAACTGCGCGGCAGTAAAATCTCGATGATCTTTCAAGATCCGATGACCTCGCTGAATCCGGTGTTTAGCATTGGCTACCAGATCGCCGAGACGGTCAAGCGCCACCGCAAAGGCATGAGTAATGATCTCGCCTGGAAGCGCGCGCTGGAAATGCTCGACCTGGTACGCATTCCCGATGCTAAACGACGGGCGAACAGCTATCCCCATGAATTTAGTGGCGGTATGCGCCAGCGCGTCATGATCGCTATCGCCCTGGCCTGTAATCCGCAGTTGTTGATCGCCGACGAGCCGACGACCGCGCTGGATGTGACCATTCAGGCCCAGATTCTCGACCTGATGCGCGGTCTTTCCCAGGAGTTTGGCACCGCTGTGATGCTGATTACCCACGACCTGGGCGTGGTGGCCGGCTCCTGTCAGTACGTCAATGTGATGTACGCGGGCCATATCGTCGAGTCCGCCCCGGTCAAGCAGTTGTTTGAAACGCCCGCGCATCCCTATACCCTCGGTTTGCTGCAATCCATCCCGCGTCTGACCGATGAGCGTGGCCGCCGACTTGAGCCGATTGGTGGTCAGCCGCCCGATCTGCTCGATCCGCCTGCCGGCTGTCCTTACGCCGCGCGCTGCCCACGCGTGCAGGCGCGCTGCCGCGCGGAACGGCCTGAACTGAGGCCCGTTGAGCGTGCTCACCAGCAGGCAGCCTGTTTTTATCCGGCGTAAGAGCGCGATATGCCGCCCTGACCAGGCCGTTCACGCTTGCCAGGCGCGTGCGCTGAGCATGGCAGTATCCTCAAGCGGAGCGGAAAACCAGTTGACCGCAGCCGTCCGCCACACGAGCAAGGAGACACCTCTTGCTCGCCAGGGTCAGGCGGAAATGCATGAAGGGAGAGATGGTATGATTGAACAGCAACCGGCGCCGGAGAGCGTCGAGCAAGAGACAACGTTGATTGAAGTCAAAAACTTGCAGGTCTATTTTCCCCTCAAGGGGGGATGGGTCGGTAGAGGCGCGCGCCAGGTCAGGGCGGTCGATGGCGTGGACCTGTCGATTAAACGTGGAGAGACGCTGGGACTGGTCGGCGAGAGCGGCTGTGGTAAATCCACTACCGGGCGCGCTATTCTGCAACTGGTCAAACCCACAGCCGGCAGCGTGAAGATGAACGGCGTTGAACTGACCAGGCTTTCACGCTCCGAGGTGCGTAAGAAGCGCAAAGACATGCAGATGATCTTTCAAGATCCCTTTGCCTCGTTGAATCCCCGCTTCTCGGTCGAGCAACTGATCGCGGAGCCGCTGCTCAACTTCAAGCACTACCGCAACAAGGCGGAATTGCGTGACGAGGTAGCGCATCTGCTGGAGATTGTGGGCCTCAACCCCCGCTTTCGCAACCGTTTCGCGCACGAATTCAGCGGAGGTCAGCGTCAGCGCATTGGCATCGCGCGCGCCCTGGCCCTGCAACCATCCTTTATCGTAGCCGACGAGCCGATTTCGGCGCTGGATGTCTCCATTCAGGCCCAGATTCTCAATTTGCTGGAGGATTTGCAGG